>JAUHYJ010000691.1 GCA_030425785.1 Acidimicrobiia bacterium
GCTCGACCGGGAAGCCGTAGCGCTCGACGCGTCGTTCGAACTCGTCGAGATCGTCCTCGAACTCGACCTTGAACGCGATGCGGTCGAGGCCGACCCGAGGGTCGTAGCGGATCGCGAGACAGTGGTGATCGCGTTCGTCCCAGCACTTCAGGAAGATGCGGTCACCGTTGACATCGCTGGTGCGCTCGACGAGCTCGAGTCCGAGCACCTGGGTGTAATAGGCGGAGGCGAGCTCGAGGTCGGGGGCGCTGATGTCGACGTGCAGGAGGCGCAACAAGCCCATGTCGGCAACGTACGAGCTGCGTTCCGCACACTGGGATGATGTCCCGCGGAACGGAACGACGGGCTACCGTTCGTGCCGGGGACGAACGCGGGAACCGGGTGAGCGCGGAGGACAGGTGAACAAGGACGGGATCGCACGGAGCGCGACGCTCGGGTCGGTGGCCAACGCGGCGCGGGTGCTCAAGTCGTTCGGGCCGAACGACCGCCAGTGGGGTGTGAGCGATCTCGCTCGGCACCTCGGGATCGCGAAGTCGACCGCCCATCGCCTGCTCGCCACGCTCACCGACGAAGGCCTGCTCGAGCAGGACCCCCAGACCGGTCGCTATCGCCTCGGCCTCGCGGTCTTCGACATGGCCGCTGCCGCCCAGAGCACCGACCTCCACGAGGCGGTGATGATGCCGATGACCGAGCTCCGCAACCGCACCGGCGAGACCGTGCAGGTGGCCGTGCTCGACGGCCGTGACGTGGTCTACGTCGAGCGACTCGACAGCCCGAACACCCTGCGACTCTTCCTCGAGGTCGGCCGCCGCAACGCCGCCCACGCCACCGGGTGCGGCAAGGTCCTGCTCGCCTACCTGCGCCCGATCGAGCTCGACCGCCTGCTCGACGGCTGGGCGCTCGAGGCCAAGACGGCCCGGACGATCACCGACGCCGGCACCCTGCGCCGGGAACTCGCCGAGGTCCGGCGGCGCGGCTACAGCGTCAACCGTCACGAGTCCGAGACCGGCGTCATCAGCATCGCAGCACCCATCCGCGACGTGTCGGGGCGGGCCCTGGCCGCGATCAGCGTCGCCGGACCCGCCGATCGGCTCGAGCCGCACGAGCTGGCGGTCTCCCAGGTCACCGTCGAGATCGGCGCGGCGATCTCTCGACGTCTCGGCTTCCGCGGCACCATCGGGGCGGCGTGACCGAGCGGGTGCCGCTCGGGCCGGTCGACGCGATCCCGGACGACCGGTGCATCGCCGCGGCCGACGGCCGCATCGTCGTCGTCCGCGTCGGCGCCGAGGTGCGGGCGTACCGCAACCGTTGCCTGCACCAGGACGCGCCGCTGGCGGGCGGCTGGGTACGCCGCGGCGTGCTCTCGTGCCCCCTGCACTTCTGGCGCTACGACGTCGCGACGGGGCGGCTGCGCAGCGGTCCTGGTGGTGGTGGTGATGGCGGCCGCGGTGATGGCGGCGCCTGCCTCGACCGGTTCGAGGTCGAGCTGGTCGACGGACACGCGGTTGCGCTCGTACCCGACGAGCCGGCACCGATGTCGCTCCGCGAGCAGCTGCTCGCCCGCGCTGCCGACTACGACCGTGACACCGAGTACCGCCGCACCATCGCGACCGACGATCCCGCGCCACCGGCATAGGTCGCCACGACCCACGACTCGCCTCCCCGCAGCGGGCGCCGGGGCACGACGGCGGCCATGATGGGGCGATGCGGGCGACACGGCGCCGGATCGCTCGACGGGTGATCGTCGTCGGGCTGGTCGCGCTCCAGCTCGGCCTCGTCGTGCGCGCCTACTCGGCGCCCCACCGCGAGTTCGGGTTCCAGATGTTCCCGGAGTCGAGCCAGTGGCAGGCCGAGGTCGTCCGGGTGACCGACGACGGCGACCGGGTCCCCGTCGACGAACCGTGGTTCGGCTACCGCTGGCGCGACCTCGTCGACAGCCGCGGCCTGGCGGTGCCCGACCGACGCCACCACGCCGACGCCGGGGTCGAGAACCAGCTCGCCTTCCTGCAGGAGGCGATCGACTGGGTGGCGGCGAACACACCCCGCGACACCGAGACCATTCGCTACGAGGCCGACGTCGTCGTGTGGCCCAACCTCGGCGACCCCGAGCGACGACACCTGGTCAGCGACGAGCGGGAGCTGCCGTGACCCCCGTCGAGCGCTTCGACGAACTGACCGCAGTCCTTCGGGACGGGGGCGTCGACGACCCGGCGCAGATCGACCCGCGCGCCGCCTACAACGTCCGCGCCCGGATCACCGTCGGGGACCGGCTGATGTTCACGACCGACACGGTCGCGCCGGTCATCACCCGGGGCGCGCCGACCGAGGTCGACCTGATGA
>JAUHYJ010000052.1 GCA_030425785.1 Acidimicrobiia bacterium
GTGGGCCACGGCCGACGCCTCCAGCATCGAGCGCGCGCTGTCGACGAGCGACAGGACCGGTGCGAGGTCACCGAGCCGAGCGAGCTCGACGTCGTCGCCGCGTAGCCGGTTCGACAGCACGACCATGTCGTGGGCGTCCCCGAGCGCGTCCGACAGGTCGTGCAGCAGGTCGGCTCGTCGGCCGAGGAGTGCCGGTGCCGCGGGCTCGACGAGGCGGAGGTGGTACCAGTCGTACTTCACCCGCTTCCGCCACTCGTGGAACCGCTCGCCGGTCGGCTCGTCGATCGCCGCCGTCATCGCGCGCCGCCCGCGGCGATAGGTCGTCGTGACGCCAGGGCCGAGCAGGTCCCAGCTGTCGCCCGGCGGGATCGCCCGCACCGTGTCCTCGAGGGCTGCTCCGGCCCTGTCGAGCAGCTGTCGCGCACGACCGATCGCCGGATGGTCGGCGCTCAGTTCGGTCTCGACCGCGGCACGCCGCTCGGCGAGCACCTCCGCGACGTCGTCGACGACGTCGGCGCGCTCGCGGTCGGGCGGCGCCGAGACCGCGAGCAGGCGGCCGTAGGTCTCGTCGATCGCCGTGGCATCGCGCAGCGCCGAGAGCATCCGGGCTGCGTCGCGTGCGTGATCGTTGACGGCGTGGTAACGATCGTCGCCGATCGTCGGCCGCACGATCCGGATCAGTCCCCGCAGCTTCTTGCAGCGCTTGCGGCAGTCGTGGACCGCCTCGGCCGGGGCATCGTGCACGCCCTCGTCGAGATCGACGATGGCCGCGCCGAGCTGCTCGTCGCCGATCCGTCGGACACCCGCCGCGATCGACTCGTCGTGTTCGAACCGGTACCCCATGTCCGGATCGTCCCCGGCGTGGTTCGCCTCAAACACGCGGGTGCTCGCGCGGTCAGCCGATGCCGCGCCGTCGACCGAGGTCGAGCGACAACGTGCTGCCGTGCAGACCCGCCGCTTCCGGGGCGAGCAACAACCCGACGGCCCAGGCGACCTCGTCGACGGTGGTGAGCCGGCCGAGCGGCGACCCGGAGCGGTACTCGTCGAGGACCTGGTCGGGCGTGACGCCGTCGTTCCGACGGGCGGCGGCGCGCTCGGCGATGCCCTGCATGCGCGGCGAGTCGACCGGCCCGGGTGCCACGAGATGCACGGTGACGCCCTCGGGCCCCCATCGGTCGGCGAGCGTGCGGACGAAGTTGCCGAGCGCGGCGTTCGCCATGCCGGCGAGCGGGGCCGCGGGTGAGGGCTCGTAGCCGTAGTGGCCGCCGAGGACGACGATGCGCGACCCCTCGGTGAAGCGGTGTTGGGCGCCGCGGATCAGACGGACGAAGCCGCCGATCTTGGCGTCGATGCCGGCGGCCATCTCGGCCCCGGTGATGGTGTCGACGTTGCCACTGCCGGGCAGCCCGGCGGCTTGGACGACCATCCTCACCGGCGCCCCGAGCTCGTCGAGCAGGCCGCGGAGGCGGTCGGTGATGCCGTCGTCGGTCAGGTCCCCGGGCAGCGCGACGACGCGTCCCTCGGCGCCGGCGACCGCGTCGAGCTGGTCGACCGAGCGCGCGATCGCGACGACGGTCAGGTCGGCGCCGACGAGCCGTCGGAGGATCGCCGAGCCGAGCGCCCCCGTGGCGCCGGCGACGACGGCGACGTCGTTCATCGGGCGGTCACCCCTCGGCCGCGGCCAGCTCGGCGGCGATCGAGATGATCTGGTCCTCCTGGCCGCCGACGAGCTGCTCCTCGCCGCAGCGCATCAGCACGTCGGCGCCTCGCACGCCGTACTGCTCGGCGGCGCGATAGGCGTGCTTCAGGAAGCTCGAGTACACGCCGGCGTACCCCATCACGAGGGCCAGCCGGTCGATCACGCACTCGCCGTCCATGACGGGGCGGACGACGTCCTCGGCGGCGTCGACCAGTGCGAGCACGTCGATGCCGGTCCGGATGCCGAGCCGGTCGCACACCGCCGCGAACACCTCGTTGCGGGTGTTGCCGGCACCGGCGCCGAACCCGCGTGTCGAGCCGTCGATCTGGGTGGCGCCCGCTCGCACCGCGAGCACCGAGTTGGCGACGGCGATGCCGAGGTTGTCGTGACCGTGGAAGCCGACCATCGCGTCGTCACCGACCTCGGCGACGACGGCCTGCACCCGCTCGGTGACGTCGTCCATGATCATCGCGCCGGCCGAGTCGACGACGTAGGGGCACTGGCAGCCCGCGTCGACCATGATCCGGGCCTGCTCGGCCAGCTGCTCGGGGCTGACCGAGTGCGCCATCATCAGGAATCCGACGGTCTCGAAGCCGAGCTCGCGGGCGAGCCCGAAGTGCTGGACCGAGATGTCGGCTTCGGTGCTGTGCGTCGCCACTCGCACGATCGACACGCCGAGGTCGCGACAGGCACGCATGTCGTCCATGGTGCCGATGCCGGGGACCATGAGCGCTGCGATCTTCGCCAGCTCGGCGGTGTCGACCGCGGCGCGCATCAGGACGCGCTCGTCGGTGAGCGAGCGCCCGTAGTTGAACGACGAGCCGCCGAGCCCGTCGCCGTGCGTCACCTCGATGACCGGCATGCCGGCGGCGTCGAGTGCGCCGACGATGTCACGCACGTGCTGCTCGGTGAACTGGTGGCCCTTGGCGTGCGACCCGTCGCGCAGCGAGGTGTCGGTCAGTCGGATGTCGAGGTCGTTCGAGTACGGCATGTCACACACCCACTTTCTGGTCGAGGTGCTTGGCGATCTCGTTGCCGGCCTGGGTCGCGGCCGCCGTCATGATGTCGAGGTTCCCGGCGTAGGGCGGGAAGAAGTCGCCGGCGCCCTCGACCTCGACGAACACGGCGACCCGGTGGGTGCCGTCCGGCGTGACCGAGAACTGCGGCTCGACCCGCGGTCGGTAGCCGGGCACGTAGGTCTGGACGTAGGCGGTGACCTCGTCGATCGACCGGACGATCGCGTCGTGATCAGCATCTTCGGGGATCTCGCAGAAGATCGTGTCGCGCATGATCAGGGGCGGCTCGGCCGGGTTCAGCACGATGATCGCCTTCCCTCGCGGCGTCCCGCCGCACACCTCGATCGCCCGGCTGGTCGTTCGGGTGAACTCGTCGATGTTGGCCCGGGTGCCCGGCCCGGCCGACTTCGACGCGACGGTGGCGACGATCTCGGCGTACGGCACGTCGACGACCCGGCTGACGGCGTACACCATCGGGATCGTGGCCTGGCCGCCGCAGGTGACCATGTTGACGTTCATCTCGTCGAGGTGCTCGGTCAGGTTGACCGGCGGCACGACGTACGGCCCGATGGCGGCCGGCGTCAGATCGATCGCGCGGATGCCGGCGTCGAGGTAGCGCGGCGAGTTGCCCTCGTGTACGTAGGCGCTGGTGGCCTCGAACACGAGGTCGGGCAGCTCGGGCCGGTCGAGCAGCCAGTCGACGCCCTCGTGGCTGGCCTCGACGCCGAGGTCGCGGGCCCGTGCCAGCCCCTCGGAGTTCGGGTCGACGCCGACCATGTAGATCGGTTCGATGTGCTCGGAGCGGAGCAGCTTGTACAACAGGTCGGTGCCGATGTTGCCCGACCCGACGATCGCAGCGGTGCGCATGCCGTCAGTGTGGCCGCGCCGTCCCGTGGAGGGGAACGCCGTCCCGGATGCGGGAACGGCGCCCGTCACCGGTTCCGTCAGATCTGGGCGAGATCGATCGTGATGTGTTGTGTGACGTCGTGGATGCGGTGGCCGAGGTCGTCGTCGGTCGACGTGGTCGCCTTGCCGCTCATGTCGAGATCGACCTGGATCGATCGCCCGTCCTCGCTGACCTCGGCGACGACGAGGCATCTCGTCGTGTCGCGCTCGACCGCGCCGGCCACGGCGAGGACGGCGCAGGGCGCCTGGTGTGTCAGCGAGTTGCCGACGACGATGTGCTCGTCCATGCGCTCACCGTAGAACGGACGCTCCGTGGCCGGCCACGTCAGCCGATGAGCTCGTTGACTGCGTCGCAGCGCCCGTCCCGGATCTCGTCCACCTCGGTCACCGGCAGGTCGATGACCGCGACCGTGCCCGCGTCGGCGTACGGCGAGAACTCCGGGCCCGGGTCGCCGTCGGTCGCGAAGGCGACCCACGCGGCCTGGACCGCGTCGGACACGGTCTGCGTGCGCTCGGTCGGGTTCGTCGGCAGCGCGAGGCCTTCTGGATGGTTGAACACGTAGGCGAGCTCGGAGCCGTGGGTGGCGCCGAGTCCGAGCGGGTTGCTCTCGCTGACGAAGGTGAAGTGGTACACGAACGTGGACGGTGTCGTCGCTGCCAGCTCGAACGGCGGGCAGGCGAACGTCACGTCGGTCACCATCGCCCGGTACCGCTCGAGGTTCGACGCAAAGGCGTCGGCGGGGTACAGCGCGACGAACGCGTCGACGTCGGCCGGGTCGGCGACGAGTTCGGCGGTGAGCTCCACCACGCCGCTGTCGGTCGGCTCCTCCAGACCGATGGTGAAGAGCGAGGCTTCGTCGGCGTTGGCGCCGATCAGGATCGGGATGTCGGGGAGCTCGCCGGCGGTCGCGAGCTCGGTCGCCGGGCGATCGAGCGTGACCCCGTCGGCCACGAACGCCGCGATGCGCGGCACCTCGTCGAGGGCATCGATGACCGTTTGGTCGTCTGTCGTCCGCAGACATGCCACATCGGGGCAGCCGACGGCGGCGAGCAGCTGGGCGCCCGCCTCGAAGGCATCCTCGCGGCCGAGGAACCGGTCGCACCCGCCGCCGCTCTGGACGATCGCCTGCGCGAACAGCCCCTCCGACCCGGGTGCCGCCAGGTGGGCGCACACCGAGAAGCCGCCGGCGGACTCGCCGAAGATCGTCACGCGATCAGGGTCGCCACCGAACGCCGCCACGTTGTCGCGGACCCACTCGAGCGCGAGCTGCTGGTCGAGTAGCCCCCAGTTCCCGACCGCGTCGTCGTCGGCGGCGAGCTCCGGCAGCGCGAGGAACCCGAAGGCACCGAGCCGGTAGTTGACGTTGACGACCACGACGCCCTCGGCGGCGAGGTCGTCGCCGGTGTAGTACGGCTCGTGCGCCGAGCCGGTCGTGAGCCCGCCGCCGTGGAACCACACCATGACCGGCAACCCTGCGGCGTCGTCGGGGGACCACACGCTCAGCGTGAGGCAGTCGGGGTCGGGGTCCGGGGTGATGACGATCTGGGTGGTGACGCCCTCGGTGGTCTGGGGACACGAGGCGCCGCCACTGGTGCCGTCGAGCTCGCCGTCCCAGGGCGCGCGCGGCACGGGTGGTGCCCAGGCCAGATCTCCCGTCGGCGCCTCGGCGAACGGGATGGCGAGGAACGCGCGGACGCCGTCGACGTCGCTCGCCGTGCCGCGCACGGAGCCGGTGCCCGTCGTCACGAGCAGCGGGTCGCCGGGAGGCGCGGGCTCGGTCGTCGGTGTGGTCGTCGTCGCCGGTGCGGTCGTCGGCGGCGCGGTCGTGGCGGGTGCGCTGGTGTCCGGTGTCGTGGTGTCGCTCGTGGTGTCGCTCGTGGTGTCGCTCGTGGTGTCGCGGGTGGCGTCGGTCGAGTCGGTCACGTCGTCGGTCGCCGCCTCCTCCGCGTCGTCGCTCGAACAGGCGGCGAGCGCCGCGACCAACAGGACGGCCGAGACGAGTGCGGAACGTCGAGAACGCATGGCCGGACGGTACCGGGGGAGGGTCAGTCGCAACCAGGCGGCCGTCGGTCGAGCAGGCGCATCGCCCGCAACCGCGCCACCTGGGATCGCTCACGGAGGACATCGGCCTGGCGGACGTCGCCCATCAGCTCGGCCATGTCGGCCAGCGCGTCGATCCGTTCGGCGACCGCCTGCAACCCGGCGATGTCGGTCGTGGCGTCGAACTCGTCGGTCATGGCTCAGCCGCCGAGTTCGATGTCGACCATCAGCTCGGTCGCGAGCGCCTCGAGGGTGGCCCGTAGCGACGCTGGGTCGAGCTCGGCAGGAGCCTCGAGCACCGCATCGGCCTCGAAGAGGATGCCGCCCGCCATCGGTGCCTCACGGGTCACGGTCGTCAGCTGGTCGATGCTGACGCCGGCCGCCGACAGCGCGGCCGACAGCTCGCGCACGATGCCGGGACGGTCATTGCCGAGCAGGTGCAGCGTGAAGCGCTGTGCGTCGGTGATCTCGTCGCCACCGACGTGGGCGTGCACGTCGAGGACACCGGCGAGCGGCTCGAGTGCGGCGATCAGTGCGTCGACGTTCCCGTCGGGCACCGTGACCAGCACGATGCCGGCGAACTTGCCGGCGAGCTCCGCCATCTGGCTGCGCTCCCAGTTCCCGCCGTGCTCGGTGACCACGTCGGCCAGCGCGCGTACGAGCCCTGCTCGGTCGTCACCGATCGCGGTCAGCACCAGCGCAGCCATGGCCCGAGCGTACGGCACCTGCGATACTGAGGCTATGGCCGAAGCGGCACAGGACCGGTCGCCGGTCGCCATCGTCGAGGAATGGCAGGCCCGGGCGTGGGGTGACTGCGATCTGTCCGTCGTCGACGAGCTGATCGCCGAACCGTTCACCCGGCACAGCAGTGCCGGCACGGAGCAGCGCAGCCGCGACCAGCTGAAGGCCGATCTGCGCGAGTACCAGAAGGCGCTCGGCAAGCCGTTGATCGAGGTGCGCGACCGGGTCGTCGACGGCGACAAGGTGTGGAGTCGGACGCGGCTGCGCGGGGCGAACCTCACGACGGGCGAGCCGCGCATGATCGACTGGATGCAGATCCATCGCGTCGAAGACGGCCAGATCGTCGAGGTGTGGACGCTCCACGCCTCCGACGTCGACTGGGAACGCTGAGCCCGTCAGACGAGGGCGGCCTCGCCGATCCGGCGACGCGTCCGGCGGCTCACCGCCAGGTAGACCGCCATGGCGATCACGACGGTGATCCCCATGAGGGCGAACGTCCGGCGCAGGCCGATCGCGTCGGCGAGGATGCCGAGCGGCAGCGCCGCCATCCCGAACCCGCTGAACGACAGCATCATCAGGCTCTGCACCCGTCCGTGGTATTCGATGTCGGAGAGCGCGAGCACCAGTGAGTTGTTCATCGCCTCGAACCCGGCCGAGGCCGCCCCGACGGCCGCGACCGCGACCGCAGCCGTCGCGAAGTTCGGCGCCAGCGACAGCAGGACGATCGTGACCCCGAACATCACGCCCGTGACCGCCTGGATCCGCCATGCGGTTCGGCCCTTCGACCGCCCGGCGATCGCCATCGACAAGATGACCGCACCGATCGCCGATGCCGCGGCGAGGAAGCCGTACGCCGCGGCGCCGACGTCGAGGACCTCGGTCGCCAGTCGCGGCAGGAAGGCGACGAACGGGAACCCGACCATCACGACGACGAACGAGACCATGATGAGCAGACCCGTGTGGCGTTCGTTCCAGACGTAGCGGACGCTGTCGGAGAACTCGCCGAGGACGCTGCGATCACCGCGTTCGGCCGCCGGTCGTCCGAGCGGCAGGCGGTAGCAGTTGAGCAGGGCGATCGTCGACAGCGCGGCCGACACGTAGTAGACGCCGGCGACGCCGATCCAGGAGATGCCGATGAACACGCCGGCCATCGCCGGCCCGACGACACGGGTCGAGTTCATGCTCATCTGCCCGAGGATGATCGCGTTCGGGATCAGCTCGCGACCGACGACCTCGCCGGTGAGCGCCATGCGGGCGGGGACGAGGAACGAGAACGCGACCGCTTGGATCGCCGAGGTCGCGAGCAGCATCCAGTACTCGACGAAGTCGAAGCTGACGCCGAGCGCGATCCACAGCGAGCTGAAGATCAGCAGTCCGAACGTCGCGACCAGGATGTTGCGCTTCGAGTACCGGTCGGCGGCCACGCCACCGAGCGGCGTCGCGATCAACATGGGGATGCCGAACGCCATGAAGACGCCGCCGAGCCCGGTGTTGGAATCGGACAGGTCGTTGGCCAGCCATCCGCGGGCGATCACCTGCGCCTGGGTCGCGAGGAAGCCGTACAGGCCGATCGTGAACAGGATGCGATACGTCGGGATCCGGAGCGACGCGTACGTGTCGCCGCCGCGCGGGCGGGCGGTGACGGGCCGGAGTCGCATTCGGACCAGTCTGGCGGGCCGCGCCCCCGAACACGTTGCCGGATGGGAGCATGGCCGTCATGGCGCGATCGCACGCACATCAGCACGATCACGGGCGTCACGAGCCGCACCTCCATCGCGACCTCCATCGCGACCTGCGACTCGACGGCGCCGCGCCGGCGCGTGGCGACGTCCATCGCATCGGTCGGCGCCGGTTCCTCACCGACCTCGGGCGCTCGACGTTCGCCGTCGCGATCCTCGGTGGCGTCGCGGCCGCCTGCTCGTCGGACGAGACCGGATCGCCGACGTCCACGACATCGTCATCGTCATCGTCCGGCGCGTCGTCACCCGACGCGCTGGTGTGGGAGCAGGTGTCGTTCGGTTTCGTGTCCGCCTACGTGCTGGCGCGGGGCAACCGGGCGGCGATCGTCGACACCGGCACCTCGGGTGGCGTGGCGCAGATCGGCGACACGCTGGCACTGCTCGGCTTGACCTTCGACGATGTCGATCACGTCGTGCTCACGCATCACCACGGCGATCACGTCGGTTCGCTCCCCGGCGTCATGACGGAGGCCGTCGACGCCACCGCGTACGCGGGCGAGCTCGACATCGCGAACATCAGCGGCGCCGAACTCGTGGCGGTCGGGGACGGCGACGACGTGTTCGGCCTCGAGGTGATCGAGACGCCCGGCCACACGCCGGGGTCGATCTCGCTGTTCGACCCCGGTATCGGCCTGCTCGTCGCCGGCGACGCGCTCAACGGGAACGACGACGGCACGGCCGTGGCCGGCCCGAACGCCCAGTTCACCGCCGACATGACCGGCGCCGAGGCGTCGGTCGCGAAGTTGGCAGGGCTCGACGGTGTCGAGACGGCCCTCTTCGGTCACGGCCAGCCGGTCCTGACCGGCGCCGGCGACCTGCTCGCCGCGCTCGCGTAGCGCGGTGCCGGGTGGCGATCCCACCAGGGAATCACCGAGCCGGGAGCGATACGCTGGTGGCATGCCCGAACAGATCACCGGCTCGTTCCCCGTCAAGCGCGGCCTCGCCGAGATGCTCAAGGGCGGCGTCATCATGGACGTCGTCACGCCCGAGCAGGCCAAGATCGCCGAGGACGCCGGCGCCGTCGCCGTCATGGCGCTCGAGCGCGTGCCGGCCGACATCCGCCGTGACGGCGGGGTCGCACGGATGAGCGACCCGGACATGATCGAGGGCATCAAGGCCGCGGTATCGATCCCGGTCATGGCCAAGGCCCGTATCGGTCACTTCGTCGAGGCCCAGATCCTCGAGGCGCTCGGTGTCGACTTCGTCGACGAGTCGGAGGTCCTCACCCCGGCCGACGAGACGCACCACATCGACAAGTTCAAGTTCACCGTGCCGTTCGTGTGCGGCGCCACGAACATCGGCGAGGCGATGCGCCGCATCAGTGAGGGCGCGGCGATGATCCGCTCGAAGGGCGAGGCCGGCACCGGCAACGTCGTCGAGGCGGTCCGCCACCTCCGCAACATCCTCGGCGACATCCGCAAGATCGGCCAGGCCGACTCGGCCGAGCTGTTCGAGTGGGCCAAGGCCAATCAGGCACCGCTGCCGCTCGTGCAGGAGATCGCCGAGACGGGCAAGCTCCCCGTGCCGCTGTTCTGCGCCGGCGGTCTGGCCACCCCGGCCGACGCCGCGCTCGCGATGCAGCTCGGTGCCGAGTCGGTGTTCGTCGGGTCGGGCATCTTCAAGTCCGACGAGCCGGCCCGCCGTGCCGCTGCCATCGTCGAGGCGACCACCCACTTCAACGATCCGCAGATCCTCGCCAAGGTCAGCCGCGGTCTCGGCGCACCGATGACCGGTATCGGGATGGACGAGATCAACGAGCGCTACGCCGAGCGGGGTTGGTGACCCGTTGACCTCGGGCAGTCAGGAGCCCCCAGGTGCAGCCCGAGGGGTCGATGATGATCGGCGTGCTCGCACTGCAAGGCGCGTTCGCATCGCACCAGCAGCGGCTCACTGAGCTCGGCGCGCTGACGCGCCAGGTGCGCACACCGCGCGACCTCGCCGGCGTCGACGCGCTCGTCATGCCCGGCGGCGAGTCGACGACGATGTCACGGCTGCTGACCACCAGCGAGCTGTTCGACCCGCTGGGGGAACGGATCGCCGGGGGTATGCCGGTGTTCGGCACCTGCGCCGGCATGATCCTGCTCGCCACCGAGGTGCTCGAGGGGCGACCCGACCAACGCTCCTACGGGGCGATCGACATCACGGTGCAGCGCAACGGCTACGGCCGCCAGCTCGACTCGTTCGAGACCGATCTCGTCGTGCCCGAGCTCGGACCCGATGCCACACCGTTCCATGGCGTGTTCATCCGCGCGCCGCGGGTCACCCGCGTCGGCGAGGGTGTCGAGATCCTCGCCCACCACCATGGCGAGCCGGTGCTCTTGCGCCAGGGCACGGTGTCCGTGGCATCCTTTCACCCCGAGCTCGCGGGCGATCATCGCCTCCACGCCCTGTTCCTCAACAGCTTCAGCAACAGCATCACGTCCAGCATCACGACGCAATCGGAGAACCTCTGATGTCCGGCCATTCCAAATGGGCAACCATCAAGCACAAGAAGGGCGCTGCCGACGCGAAGCGCGGCAAGCTCTTCGCCAAGCTGGCCCGCCAGATCGAGGTCGCGGCCCGCTCGGGTGGTGGCGACCCCGACATGAACCCGACGCTGCGCACCGCCGTCCAGAAGGCCAAGGCGGCGCAGATGACGAACGACGCCATCGACCGGGCGATCAAGCGGGCGACCGGTGAGGGCGGCGCCGACAACTACGAGGACATCATGTACGAGGGCTACGCCCCCGGCGGCGTGGCGCTGCTCATCAACGTGCTGACCGACAACCGGAACCGCACCAGCGCCGACGTGCGCAACGTACTGACCAAGGGCGGCGGCTCGATGGCCGAGCCGGGCGCGGTCGGTTGGCAGTTCAGCCGGCGCGGCATCGTGCTCGTCGACGGCGCCGGCGTCGACGAGGACGAGCTCATGATGGCGGCGCTCGAGGCCGGCGCCGAGGACGTCGAGGCCGCCGGCGATGCGTGGCAGGTCACGTCCGATCCGAGCGACGCGTTCGACGTGCGCGATGCGCTCGAGGGGGCCGGGTTCACGATCATCTCGGCCGACACGCCGATGGTCAGCGACAACCTCGTGCCCGTCACCTCGGTCGAGGAGGCGAAGAAGATCCTCCGCATCCTCGAGGCGATCGAGGACAATGACGACGTGCAGGACGTGTTCTCGAACTTCGACATCAGTGACGACATCATGGAGGCTGCTGCGGGATGACGATCGAGAGCTCGAACTTCGACACCGTGACCATGACCGACGACATGATGGAAGCCGCGGCCGGATGAGCGTCGGTGTCGGTGACCAGGCACCCGACTTCACACTCCCCGGTACCGGTGGTCGCGAGTACTCGCTGAGCGAGTTCAGCGGCAGCCCGGTCGTGCTGGTGTTCTACCCGGGCGACGACACGCCGGTGTGCACCAAGCAGCTCAACGCGTACAACGACGACCTCGGCAAGTTCGAGGAGCTCGACGCCCAGATCCTCGGGATCTCGGCCCAGAGCGTCGACAGCAAGGAGTCGTTCTCCGGCAAGCACGGTTTCGAGTTCCCGTTGCTGGCCGA
>JAUHYJ010000053.1 GCA_030425785.1 Acidimicrobiia bacterium
GTGGGTCGCGGTCGCCACCGCGCCCCCGACGGTGACGTGCGGGAGCGAGGGCAGGTTGTGGAGGGCACGGCCCTTCCGGTCGAGCACCTCGGTCAGCTCGCCGTAGCGGACGCCGGCACCGCACCATGCCAGCTCGCCGTCGACCTCGATCGGCGTGTCGATCGCCGAGACGTCGACCAACAGATCACGACCGTCGGCGACCCGGTTGAAGCTGTGCCGGCTGCCGATCGCGTGGAGTCGGCGGCCCGGTGCGCCGGCGACGATCCGCCGCAGCTCGTCGATCGTGGTCGGGCGCGCGACCTCGTGCGAGGTGAACTCGACGTTGCCGGCCCAGTTCCGCACCGTCACGCTCCCTCGAGCACGTCGAGGAGCGCGCGTCCGCGCGGCGACAGTTCGTAGCCGGGTGAGTGGCTGATCGTCAGACCGAGCGCCTTGAGCTTGCGGACATGTTCCTTGAACGGCGGGGTGTCCCAGCCGACCGATGCGGCGAGGTCGGGCGCTCGGACGTGGGGATGCTCCGCGATCAGGGCGAGGAATTGACGGGTCCACGGCCCACGGCGCCCGGCGTCGAGCCGGTCGAGTCGGGCCGTCAGCTCGGCCACGACGTCGGCCGTCAGCCGGTCGTCGTTGCGCAGTGCGATGCGTGGGTCGGCGCCGCCGAGGCGGACCTCGACCCGGTAGAACTCGCCGTCGGGCTTCGCGGTCAGGTCGGCGACCAGCGCATCGACGTCGTCGTACCCGGCGCGCCGGGCGTCGGCGGCGGTGATCCCCGTGAGGTCGACCGGCTCGATCCGGACGATGTCGAGCACGCCGACCGGCGTCCTGAGCGTGCCGCCCGTCTTGACGGTCGGCCGCTTCTGCCGGCGGAAGACGACGTCGACCTCGCCGGCCGCGATGGCATCGAGCAGCTGCCGCCGCAACAACATCAGACGGGATCCCCACCGCCGTAGGGCCGCGTGATCGCCTCGTAGAAGTGGCCGCTCGGGCTCATGAAGTAGACCCCGCGTCCGCCGTCGTGGTGGTTGATCTCGCCGGGCCGCGCCGCCTGCGGGTCGGCCCAGTGGTCCAGGCCACGCTCGCGGATCCGGGCGTGGATGCCGTCGAAGTCCTCCTCGGACACCAAGAAGGCGTAGTGCTGGGCCGGGATGTCGCCGTCGCCGTGCTGGACGAAGTCGATCGACGCCTGGTCGGCGATGTGCGCAGCCAGGAAGTGACCGAACTCGACCGCCGGCGGCAGGCCGAACATCTCGGTGAAGAACGCGGCCTCGGCCGCACGGTCGACGGCGTGGACGATCGTGTGGTTGAAGTGGATCGGCACGGTGTCGGGTCCCCTCCCTCAGCCGTAGCTGACGCCGAGCCCTGCCCGGGCGTCGGTGGTCACGCCGTAGGGCGGGATCGGGTAGCGCAGACCGTTCCGGCTGAGCGCCTCGAGGCCGTCGATCACCTTCGGCAGGAACGACGGCGGGATCGCCATCAGCAGCTCGTCCTCCATGACGCCCCCGTAGCGCCGCTCGGCGAAGCACGGGATCGACAGGCTCGGTTCGCCGGTCGCGAGCGCGCGACCCCACGAGTCGGCACACGACGACTCGCCGACGCACCCCCACTCGAGCTTGCGGTAACCGGTCCACTGCAGCCCGTTGATGAACAGGATCATCTGTGCGGGCGTGGCGTAGATCAAGCAGATGTCGGGCGGGTCGAGCCGGCCCGACGCGAGCGGTGAGCAGACGATGCCCTCGTGCGTGCCGAACGACGGCAGGTCCATCGCGGCCTGGTGCGCGGCGGCGTCGTCGGGAGTCGAGTACCACACGCCTGCGTACTGGCGGCCGGCGAGCCAGGCGTCGTCGGGCGGATGCATGCCGACCACCGCTGCGCACTGATCGCCGACGAAGTCGTCCTTCGTCACCCCGACCGTCCAACCGTTGCGGCTCGCCTGACCGACGATCTGATCCATCGTGTGGATCGCATTCGGCCGGCGGAGCTTGGGCACCTGCTCCATGTCGGCGACGGTGACGAACCGCTTCATGCCGATCGGCGTCGTGCGCAATCGCAGCAACCGATTGAGATCGTCGACCACCCGGCCCCAGTCGAGATGGCCGTCGACGTCGACGCGCGTCCCCGTTTCGCTCATGGGTCGAGCGTACGGCGTCGGGGCGCGGCGGTCAGAGACGGTCGGCGGGGTAGTCGGCGTAGCTGGCCTTGAACACGCCGGAGTGGAGCAGCACCCGTGCCGCCACCTCGCCGTCGCTCGCCCGGCGCACGACGGTCTCGACCCAGTGCGACTCGACCTGTCGGCTCTGGCCGACCGCGAGTACCTCGCGTTCGAGCAGGTAGTCCTCACCGACGAACAGCGGCCCGTCGACCGCGCGCACCTGCAGGTCGATGAACAGCCCGACCGCCGGGCCGCGCACCGGGAGCGACGCCCCCGCCTGATGCGTGAGCACGCTGTACATCTCGAACGGCAGGATCGGCCGCCCCCACGGGTTGTCGTCGGTCGAGTACCAGGCGCTCGGTTCGGTGATCTTGTCGAGCTTCTGGGCGAGTGAGAACGGGTAGAGGTGCCCGTTCGGGGTCGTCGCGTCGACCGACACGGGGTGGTCGAGCGAGCTGCGCGCGCCGACCTCGACCCGGTCGACGATGAACAGCTCGCCGACGTCGCGCTGGCGCATCCGGGCGAGCCGCTCGTCCAACTCGGTGACCGCGTCGCCGCCGACCGAGATCGTCCCGGTCAGCACCGGCGTGCCGCCGGACGTGTCGTCCGTCATGCCATCCGACGAGTCATCCGGCGAGTCGGCTGATTTGGCGGCGTCGATGCGAGCGAGCTCGTCGCCGACCCGGGTCGCGGCCGCGACCACGGATTCGCCCTCGACGACCATCGTCTGGAAGTGGGCGCTGATGCAGCCCTCGGCGAACCAGCGGTCGCCGAACAGTGCGTGGGCGAGCGGGTCGAACTGGCTGAAGTGCGTCGGGCCCTCGATCGGCGCCCCGGCCAACCCGAGCTTGGCGGCCTCGGCATCGTCGTGCACGCTGGCGTGGCCGTCGTACTCCTGGTCGGCGAGCATCTGCGCCGGCGCCCGCACCGGCCCGCGCAGGGTGTCGCCGTCACGCGTGAGGGGGGTGTCGGGGAACGGGTGGGTCACGCCGTCCAGCATGCCCCCTCACCCCGCCCCCGTTCCGGTCGGAGTATCCGCCCCCGGATCTCGTTCTGGTCTGAGTTTCGGTGCCCATGAGGACCAGAAGTCAGACCAGAACGGACGCCTGGACGGCGCGGGCGCCAGGACTCCGACCGGAACGGGGATGCTTTGTAGGGTCGCCGCCATGACCTGGGAGTTGCTCGTCGACGGCATCGACTTCGCAGAGGGGCCGCGCTGGCACGAAGGTCGGCTCTGGTACTCGGACTTCCACCAGCGGACGATCTCCTCGGTCGGCATCGACGGCGACCGACGGATCGAGCTCGGCGACCTCGCTGATCAGCCGTCCGGGCTGGGGTGGATGCCCGACGGTTCGTTGCTGGCGGTGTTCATGACGACACGCAGGGTCATGCGGCAGTCGGGCACAGGCGACCTCGTCGAGCACGCCGATCTGTCCGGCATCGCCACCTGGCACTGCAACGACATGGTCGTCGACGCCGCCGGCAACGCCTACGTCGGCAACTTCGGGTTCGACCTCGAGGCGCGGGCGAGCTACGCGCCCGCCGATCTCGCACTCGTCCGCGCCGACGGGTCGGTCGAGGTCGCGGCGACCGAGCTGCGCTTCCCCAACGGGTCGGTGATCACGCCGGACGGCTCGACCCTGATCGTCGGCCAGTCGTTCGGCGGGAACTACGTCGCGTTCACGATCGCCGACGATGCGACGCTCCACGACCGGCGCGAGTGGGCTGCGATCGAGGGCACCGCCCCGGACGGATGCGCGCTGGACGCCGCCGGTGCCATCTGGTTCGCCGACGCGCTCGGATCACAGGTCGTGCGGGTCGAGGAGGGCGGCCGGGTCACCGACCGGCTGGCGACGCCGGCACCGGTGTTCGCGTGCATGCTCGGCGGCGACGACGGTCGCACGCTGTTCGCACTGTGCGCCCCCGGTTCGGGCGCCCAGGCCACCGCCGGCAAGGCCGCCGGAGCGATCTTCACCACCCGGGTCGAGCAGCCCCATGCCGGGCGGCCGTGACCCGGCACACGGTGCGCCTCGTCACCTGGAACGTCAACTCGATCCGGTCGCACCATCGCCGGCTCGGCGCCTGGGTCGAACGGCATCGACCCGATGTGCTCGCGCTCCAGGAGACCAAGTGCGCCGACGCGGTGTTCGCCGACATCATGGCCGACACCCTCCCGGCGGGATACGAGTTCGTGCACCACGGTCGCGACCACTGGAACGGTGTCGCGATCGTCAGCCGGGTGGGCATCGACCACGTCCGGCGCGGTCTGCCGGGTGCGAACCGGCCGCCGTACGACGAAGCGCGGATCGTGTCGGCGACGTGCGGCGGCATCGACGTGCACTCGCTGTACGCACCGAACGGTCGCGAGCTCGACGACCCGCACTACCTGTTCAAGCTCGTCTGGCTCGAGCGGCTCCGCACCGCGCACGTGGGCGGGCGGCCGACCGCGATGCTCGGCGACTTCAACGTCGCACCCGCCGACGCCGACATCTACGACCCTGCACGCTGGCGACGACGCACCCACGCCAGCCCGCCCGAGCGGGCAGCGATCGACGCACTGCTCGACACCGGGCTGCGCGACGTCACGCGCGAACACCTGACCGGGCCCGGCGTGTTCACGTGGTGGAGCTACCGCCCCGGCCAGTTCGACCGGAACCGAGGTCTGCGCATCGACCTGGCGTTGTGCGACGCCCAGGTCGCCGAACGCGTCCGGCGCGTGTGGATCGACGTCGACCAGCGCTGCGACGATCACCCCATCGAGAAACCGAGTGACCACGCGCCGCTCGTCATCGATCTCGCGTGAGACGGACACCCGCGATCTCACGTTGTCATCGACCTCCCGTGAGGCGGACCGCCCGCACTCTCACGCAATCATCGATCTCACACCCGACAACACCCGCGATCTCAAGCGTCGGGCGGATCGGACCGATACGGTGGCGACGACAGCGGGAGGTGCTGACATGAAGATGCGACGAACGACGGCCACCTTGGCGATCGCCGCCTTGGCCCTGACGGCCTGCAGCGGCGGTGACGACGACGACGACACTGCCGACGAGCCGGCCACGACCGAGGAGTCCACGACCGACGAGACGAACCCGGCGACGACCACGGACGAGGAGCCCGCCGAGGAACCCGCCGATGTCTCATCGGACGAACCTGCGTCGGAACCGGCTGACGACGACGCTGGCGAACCCGCCGACGACGACGCGAGCGACGTGGACACGGTCGACGAGCCCGCCGCCGACGAGGAGCCCGCCGCCGACGAGGAGGAGCCGGCAGCCGAGCCGGCGGACGACGGGGCGGCGATCGTCGCCAACTCGCTCTCCGACATCCCCCAGCGCTGCCGTGACCAGATGGCCGACTTCATGAGCGAGCTCGAGCCGATCGTCGAAGACGTCGACTGGTCGACGGCCACGCTCGCCGACCTCGAGCAGCTCGGCAACGACCTCGAGGCGGCCTCGACCGACTTCGCCGACCAGAGCGCCGAGGTCGGCTGCGACGACATCGAGTTCCCGAACGACAACGAGTTCGAGCTGCTCATCGAGTTCGCCGAGTCGGAGGCGCCCGGCGTGGTCGGGTACTTCGAGTTCCTCGACCAGCTCGGGATGGGCGGCGGCGACGGCGACGACGGCGACGCCGCCGGCGACCCCGGTGACCCGAGCGGCCTGCCGGGCCTCGACGTCGGGTTCAGCGACTGCTCGGAGGCGATCGACTTCCTCCAGGGCCTGATCGACACCTACGACTCGATCGGCGAGGTGCCCGCCACCGAACTGATGGCGATCAGCGGGCTCGGCTCGGTCATCGGGACGTGCACCCCCGAGCAATTCGAGTTCCTCGACAGCCCCGAGGTCAACGAGTTCCTCGCCGGGCTCTGACACCCGTGGCCGCTCGTCGCGTCAGCGACGCGACGGGCGGCGCGGACCACGGCCGGCGATCGCCTGCAGGACCAGCAGCAACAGCACGGCGCCCAGCGCCGCGACGCCGATCGAGCGCAGCGAGAAGTCGTCCACGCCGTCCGCGTCGATCGTCGCCATCAGCCAGCCACCGATGATCGCGCCGAGGACGCCGACGAGCATCGTGTAGATGCAACCGGTTCGATCGTCCTTGACGATCCAACGCGCCAACCCGCCGGCGATGAGTCCGACGACGATCCACCCGATGATGCCCATGAACGGGCACGGTAGCGACCGTCAGCGACGGGAGAGCACGACGACCGGGATCTCGCGGTCGCCCGCCGAGCTCTCGTACTCGGCGAAGGTGGGGACGTTCGACTTCTGCGTCGCCCAGATCGTGGCGCGCTCGTCACCCTCGGCCACCCGGGCGCGGACCGGCACGGTGTCGGTGCCGACCTCGATCGACACGTCCGGCTGGGCGACGAGGTTGTGATACCAGTCGGGGTGCGTCGGGGCCCCGGCCTTCGAGCCGAAGATCGCCCACTCGCCACCGTCGAGGGGCTGATAGGCCAGCGGGTTGAGCCGTTCGGCGCCCGACTTCCGGCCCACGGTGTGCAGGACGAGCATCGGCATCCCCTCGAACATGCCGCCGCAGCGACCACCGTTGGCACGGAATTCCTCGATGATGGTGCGGTTCCACTCGTTGACGTCGTCCATGCGATGAGCAACGTCCGCGACGGCCGGTCGATTCCCGGAACCGCGACCGTCGTCAGCCGTGGGCGCGCAGTTCGCCGTTCACCAGCGTCCGGAGCACGTGCTCGGGCTGGGCGCCGACGACGGTGTTCACGACCTCACCGTCACGCATGAACAGCATCATCGGGATGCTGCGCGCGTCGTAGCGGGCCGCCACCGCCGGAGACCGGTCGACGTCGACCTTCACGACCTTGAGCTGCCCGGCGAAGTCGCGGCTGAGCGTCTCGAGTACGGGCGCCACCATCCGGCACGGTCCGCACCAGGCGGCCCACAGGTCGACGACCACGAGGCCGGGCGCGCGCACCGCCTCGTCGAAGTCGGCGTCGGAGGCGTCGACGAGCCAGGGCAGGTCGGCGCGGCACTGCGGGCAGCGCGGCCGGCCGGTCGCCGCGACCGGCACGCGGTTGCGAGCCCCACACGACGCGCACGTCACGATCGCCGCTGTCACACGAACAGCGTACCGAGCGGCGCACGCGGGCCCGAGCGCAGGTGTGCCGGTTGACGATCGGACGACCCGGCGGCAACCTGTGCGTTCGGGAGGCTCGATGAACGAACTGCATTGGTGGACGGCCTATGGCCTCGCCGACGCGATCCGAGGTCGTGAGGTGTCCGCGCGCGAAGCGCTCGAGCACCAGGTCGGCCGGATCGAGGCGCTCGACGGGCCGATCAACGCCGTCGTCCGGTTCGACCTCGACCGTGCGCGCGCCGACGCCGCCGAGGCCGACGCCGCCATCGCCCGCGGCGACGAGCTCGGCCCGCTGCACGGTGTGCCGATCACCGTCAAGGACTCGTACCAGACCGCAGGCTGCGTCACGACGTCAGGCGCGCCCGAGCTCGCCGACTACGTGCCCACCGAGGACGCCTGGCCCGTCCGCAAGCTGCGTGAGGCCGGCGCCGTCATCGTCGGCAAGACCAACCTGCCGATCTGGGCCGGCGACATCCAGAGCTTCAACGAGGTCTACGGCACCACGAACAACCCCCACGACGTCACCCGCACGGCCGGGGGGTCGTCGGGTGGGTCGGCGGCGGCGTTGGCGATGGGCTTCACGCCGCTCGAGCTCGGATCGGACATCGGCGGGTCGATCCGGGTCCCCGCCCACTACTGCGGGGTCAAGGGTCACAAGCCGAGCTACGGCATCGTGCCGGGCCACGGGCAGATCCCCGGCATGCCCGGCACGCTCACCCAGGCCGACCTCGCCGTCACCGGCCCGATGGCGCGTTCGGCGCGCGACCTCGAGAACGTGCTGAAGATCCTCGCGGGACCCGACCGCTGGAACACGCCCGCGTGGCGGCTCGACCTGCCGGAACGTCCGATCGACGACTTCTCGCAGCTCCGCATCGCCGCCTGGCTCGACGACCCGTACTGCCCGGTCGACGCGTCGACGCGCCGCGTGCTCGGTGCACTCGTCGAGGCGATCGAGTCCCACGGCGGCCGGGTCGACGTCGACGCCCGACCCGCCTTCACGCTCGAGAAGGTCGACCGGGTCTTCAAGGAGCTGCTGTTCGCGGCGCTCTCGGGCGAGTTCTCGCCGACCCAGCTCGACGACATGGCCCGGCTCGAGGGCGACGACCCGCCGACGCACGCGGCCAGGTCGGCCGCGGCCCGACACCGGGCCTGGCTGTCGAACAACGAGCGTCGTCTCCAGATCCGCGAGCGGTGGCGCGAGTTCTTCCGGGACGTCGACGTCATCTTGATGCCGGTCCAGCCGCGCGCCGCGATCCCCCACGACCACTCGATGCCGCAATGGGCGCGCACGATCGACATCGACGGCGTCGAGCGGCCGTACCTCGACCTGTTCGGCTGGACGGGTCCGGCAGGCGCGGGCTACCTCCCGTCGACCGTGGTACCGGCCGGCGTCGGCGACGACGGCCTGCCGATCGGTGTGCAGGTCATCGGCCCGTACCTCCACGACATCACCACGATCCGTGCCGCCCGGCTCATCTCGAAGCTGTGCGGTGGGCCACCCCGGCCGCAGCTCGCGCTCTGATCCGGTGTCAGGCGGCCGCGCGCAGCGCGGCGCGCGTCGCCGCCGTCTCGTCGGGGTTGCCACCCATCACGACCGCGGTGAAGTCGGTGGCGCCGGCGGTGGCGATCGCGCCGAGGCCCTCGACCACCTGGTCGTGCGACCCGATCAGCGAGATGTCCTCGACGCCGTGGACGCCCTCGATGTCGAGCATCGCACGGTACGACGGCAGCTCGGCGTAGTTCGCGAGGATCGCACCGACGAAGTCGCGAGCCGGCTGCGGGTCGTCGGTGACCCAGACCGGGAGGCTGCACACGATCCGGGGCGTGGCGCGGCCGGCTTCCGCGGCCGCCTCGTCGATGATCGGCTTGATCTGCTGCTCGATCGTGCGCGGGCCGACGCACCACAGGATCGTCCCCTCGGTGCGCCGACCCGCCAGGCGCAACATCTGCTCACCGAGCGCCGCGAGCATCACGGCGGGAGGATCGGTCGTCGGCCGTGCACCCTCGCCGACGTAGCTGAAGACGTCACCCTCGTGGTCCGCGGCGCCGGTCGTGAGCAGGGGCAGCAGCACGTCGAGGTAGTCGGCCATGTGACGGATCGGACGCTCCCACGTCATGCGGTAGCGGTCCTCGACCACGGGTCGGTGCGACAACCCGATGCCCAGGACGAACCTGCCGCCCGACGCCGCCTGCGCCGTGAGCGCGGACGCCGCCATGGCGTGCGGGTGCCGCGGCCACGTCGGGACGACGGCGGTACCGAGCTCGATCGACGAGGTGGATCGGCCGGCGAGCCCGAGCGCCGCCTGCGCATCGACCAAGGCGGTCTGGGCCAACCACATGCTCGCGAAGCCGTCGGCCTCCGCCGCGACCGCGGTCTCGACGATCGAGCCGAGATCCGGCTGCACGAGTTGGTCGGAGGCGTTGATCCCGATGCGCATGGGGCCACCGTACGGCACCCGGCCGACGGGTCACGATGCGACGAGACGCCTCGGTCACCACGAACCGGCGGCCGGTGCGCCATCATGGCGGGATGCCACGGGAGACCGGATGACGAGGCTCTTCGTCGCTGCCTGGCCGGGTACGGATGCGCACGACGCGCTCGCCGGCCTGCCCCGACCGGACGACGAACCCGGCGTCCGCTGGGTCCGGCCCGCCAACTGGCACGTCACGCTGCGGTTCATCGGCGACGCCGACACCGGCGAGGTGGTCGAACGGTGCGCGAACGCCGTGTTCCCGCACGCGGTCGCCCGACTCGGACCGGTGGTCGAGCGCCTCGATCGACGTCAGATCATCGTGCCGGTCGACGGCGTCGACGATCTGGCCGCCGCGGTCCGCCGCGTCACCAACGGGCTCGGTGAGCCGACGCGTCGACCGTTCCTCGGGCACCTGACCATCGCACGCACGAAGCCGGGTGCGACCTCGTCCGCGATCGGCACACCGATCGAGACGCAGTTCGCGATCGACGAGATCGCACTCGTTGCGAGCGACCTGACACCGAACGGCGCCGTGTACACGACGGTGGCGACGTTCCCCACCCGTGACGTGATCACCGTGCGCGCGCCACGAACTCGATGACCGCGGCGTTGAACGCGTCGTTCTTGTCGCCGGCCACCATGTGACCCGCTTCGGCCACGTCGACGACTTCGGCCTGTGGGACCAGTTCGAGCAACTCGCGCACCCCCTCCTCGCTGACGATGTCGCTCATCCGTCCGCGTACCAGCAGGGTCGGGATGTCGACGCGCCGGGCTGCGTCGGTGAGGCGATCGTGGTGGACGAGCCCGCCCTGGCCGTCGACGCCCTCGTGGTTGCCCAACCAGCGCGGGTCCCAGTGCCAGTACCAGCGGCCGTCGCCCCGCTGGCGGAGGTTCTTCGCCAGCCCTGACAGATCGGTCGGGCGTGGCCGGTGCGGGATGAACGCGGCGATCGAGTCGGCGGCGTCCTCGAGGGAGTCGAACCCGCGCATCCCCGCCCGCATGAACGCCTGGATCTTCTGGCGGCCCTCGACTTCGATGCGCGGCGTGACATCGACCAGGACGAGCGCCGTGGCGATCGGCTCGCTGCTCTCGCCCACCGCCACCAGGCTCGCGAGCCCGCCGAGCGACGCCCCGACGAGGGTCGGAGGCCGCCCGAGCGACGACGCGATCGAACCCACGTCGGCAGCGAAGCGCGTCATGTCGTACGTGCCGTCCGGCGACCAGTCGCTGTGTCCGTGCCCGCGGAGGTCGATCGAGATCGCGAAGTTGCCGGCGGCGGCGAGTTGCGTCGCCGCGCTGCCCCACGCGTGCCGCGTCTGGCCGCCACCGTGCAGGAGGAGGACGGGCGGGTCGGCTTCGTCACCGTAGAGGTCGGCGGCGAGGCGGAGCCCGGCGCCGGGCAGCATGACGGTGGTCGGCTCCATGGCCGGAAGCTAGGCGGCGGTCACGACCGATGTCGTGGCGGAACGCTCGGCGACCTGCACGATCGTCGGGACACGATCGACGAGCAGAACGCCGCGCCCGGCCGGCCAGCGGAGCCCCGGTCGGGCGGGCACCTTGACGCCCGTGAGCTGGAGGAACTGGCTCGGATCATCGGGCTGCAGGACGAGCATCCGCCGAGCGCGGCGCAGTTCGGCGATCGCCAGATCGGCCGCGTAGCCCGTCATCGACCGGAGGTCGACCGTGGCGACGAGCCGCACCCGACCGGTGCCGAGCAGCCGCGGCCACACCGACGCGAGCACGGGGTCGTCGAACGCATCGAGGTCGTCGACGGCCACGATGACACGCTCGTCGCCCGACGCCACGGTCGCGAGGTTCGCGACACGGTCGAGCGCTGCACCGACGACGCTCGCCGCGCCGAACGCGGTGTCGTCAGCACGCTCGGCGATCGCACCGTCGAGCGACAGCGGCGAGGCGGCGGTACCGACGACGACCACGCGCTCGTCCG
>JAUHYJ010000692.1 GCA_030425785.1 Acidimicrobiia bacterium
CAAGGACGTCGGGTTCGGCGGTCCGAACGATCCGGGGTGGGTGCGGTCGGCTTGGTGGCCGTAGGCTGGGTGGATGAGCGAGGGGGCACGTGATCTGGTCGATCCGTTCGGCCGCGTGGTGCGCGACCTGCGCATCGCCGTCACCGACCGGTGCAACTTCCGCTGCACCTACTGCATGCCGGAAGAGGGCATGGTGTGGATGCCCCGGTCCGAGATCCTCACCTTCGAGGAGATCTCCCGCATCGCACGCATCTGCGTCGAACGGTACGGGTTCGGCGGGGTGCGACTCACCGGTGGCGAACCCACGATCCGCGCCAACATCACCGAGTTGGTGTCGCAGCTGGCAGCCCTCGGCATCGACGTCGCGATGACGACCAATGCGGCGACGCTGCGCAACATCGCGCCGGCGTTGCGTGAGGCCGGCCTCGACCGGATCAACATCAGCCTCGACTCGCTCGACCGTGACAAGTTCGCGCGCATGACCCGGCGTGACGAGCTCGACAACGTGCTCGCCGGCATCGACGCCGCGATCGCCGTCGGCTTCGACCCGGTGAAGATCAACGCGGTCATCGAACGCGGGGTCAACGACGACGAACTGGTCGATCTGGCCCGATTCGGGCGCGAGCAGGACATCGAGGTCCGCTTCATCGAGTTCATGCCGCTCGACGCCACCGACGAGTGGCAGAAGTCGAAGGTCGTCGGCCAGGACGAGATCGTCGCCCGGCTCGGCGAGGTGTGGGACCTCGAGCAGGTGCCCGCCCGCGGCGCCGCACCCGCCGACCGTTGGCGCTACGCCGACACCGGCCAGACCGTCGGCATCATCCCGACCGTCACCAAGCCGTTCTGCGGCGACTGCGATCGGGTGCGCCTGACGACCGACGGCCAGTTCCGCACCTGCTTGTTCGCCACCGACGAGTTCGACCTGAGGGCCGCGCTGCGCAGCGGTGAGACCGACGACGAGATCGCCGCCCGGATCGAGGCGGCGGTCGGCACGAAGTGGGCCGGCCACCAGATCAACCAGGTCAACTTCATCCGCCCCAAGCGGAACATGTCGCAGATCGGCGGCTGAGTGCGCCGTCGGGTCGCGGCCGCGATCGCCGCTGCGGTGCTCGCCGTCGCCGGCGTCGCCGTGGCCGCGCTGACGTCGATCGACGACCCCGCCACCGTCGGCGAGCAGGCCGTGCGGGTCCGCGCCGACGTGCCGACGATCGGCGGCTGCCCGGTGTTCCCCGCCGACAACCCGTGGAACCGCGACGTGTCGTCCGACCCGTTGCGTTCGGACTCGGCAGCGATCATCTCCCGCATCCAGCAGGTCGGCGGTGACTTCCTGCACCCCGACTTCGGCGAGAACCCGAACTACGGGATCCCGTTCGTGGTGGTGCCGCAGGGCCAGGCGCTCGTGCCGATCACCTACACCGCGTACGGCGACGAGAGCGACCCCGGCCCGTTCCCGGTCCCGCTCGACGCGCCGGTCGAGGGCGGTGCCGGCGCCGATGGCGACCGGCACGTGCTCGCCCTGCGATCCGGTACGTGCGAGCTGTTCGAGCTGTATCGGGCGTTCCGTACCGCGGACGGGTGGGCGGCCGACAGCGGCGCCCGGTTCGACCTGTCGACCAACGAGCTGCGGCCCGACGGGTGGACGAGCGCCGACGCGGCCGGCCTGCCGATCGTGCCGGGCCTCGTCCGGTACGACGAGGTCGCGGCCGGCGAGATCCGGCATGCGATCCGGGTGACCTTCTCGCGCACCCAGCGCGGCTACATCGCGCCCGCGACCCACTTCGCGTCGAGCGACACCGATCCGACGCTGCCGCCGATGGGGCTCCGGTTGCGTCTGCGCGCCGACTACGACCTGTCGGGCGTGACCGGTCAGGCGCGGGTCATCGCCGTCGCGATGCAGCGCTACGGGCTGATCGTCGCCGACAACGGGTCGAACTGGTTCTTCCAGGGCGCGCCGAGCACGGGCTGGGACGACGACGACCTCAACCAGCTGAAGGCCATTCCCGGCACGGCGTTCGAGGTCGTCGACACCGGTCCGATCCGGCGCTGACCCGTCCGTTCCGGTCGGAGAACGGGCGGCCGGTGTCGTTCTGGTCGGGATGTCCGACCGCTGGCCGTCCGAAAGTCAGACCAGAACGCCGGTGGGTCGCCGAAACTCCGACCAGAACGACGGGGCTGACGGAGACGCTGACCGTGTCCCCGGGTCGGGACGACTAGCGTTGTCGGCGCATGAGTGACGCCTCCCACGATCTCGAGTTCACCCATCTCGACCCGCTCGGCCACGCCCGCATGGTCGACGTCACGCCGAAGGAGCCGACGCACCGTCGGGCGGTCGCTCGG
>JAUHYJ010000693.1 GCA_030425785.1 Acidimicrobiia bacterium
TGACGGCGTCCCGGGTGGCGATCAGGTCGTGTCGGCGATCAACCTGCGCGCCTCGTCCAGCGCCTCGTCCCAGCCGTCGATCTCGATCTGTTCGGCCGGGACGCCCTCGCGGCAGCGCACCAGCATCGCGCCCTCGACCGGCGCCCCGAGCAGCTGCTCGACCACCACGCCGTACACCGCGAGTTGGCGGCGGTAGCGGGAGATCCGTTCGGCTCGTTCGGCGTCGTCGGGCCACTGGTCGGTCTTGTAGTCGACGATGATGCCGCCGCCGGGCGTCTCGACGAACAGGTCGATGTACCCCTCGACCGTGCGCCCGCCGACCGGTGCGGCCACGAACAGCTCACGATGGTGCGGCTCGGTGACCGCCCGTCGCACGATCGGCGCAGCCAGGGCCGAGCGGGCCAGCGCCGCCACGGTCTCGTCGACGCCGACGACGCCTTCGGCGGCGCACTGGGCCGACGCCTCGGCGTCGATGCCGGCGCCGGTGTCGAGGTCGGCGTACTGCAGCACGGCGTGCACGGCGCGGCCGACGGCCGTGCCGTACCGGCCGCGCTGCCACGGCGGCAGGTCGAGATCGACCGCCCCCTTGTCGAGCCCGGGGTCGGTGTCGGCCTCGCCGGCGAGGTAGGTGGCGCTGACGCTCGGCCGGAACCGCGCCGCGGCGTGCGCCCGGCGCCGCTCGGTGTCCCACTCGAAGTGGTCCGCCCAGTCGAGCACGGGTGGTTCGGGCCGTTCGACGACGAAACGGTCGCCGGCCGGTGCCAGCACCCGTGCGCCGCTCGTGGCGTCGGCGGCGCCGGCGGCATGGAGCACCGCGCCGCTGACCGACGTCGCCGTGCCGCCGGCGTCGCCCGGATACCGGTGGAGTGACACCACGAGGTGGTCGACCGCGCGGGTACAGGCGACGTACAGCAAGCGCCGCCGTTCGGCGTCGCTCATCTGCTCGTCGAGCGGCAGGAAATCCTCGAAGATCGGGTCCGGGCTCTTGCTGCTCGAGATGGTCCAGGTCCCGTCGTGCCAGACCACCGAGTTCGAGTAGGTCAGCGATGGCTTGGTGGTCATGCCCGACACGACCGTGATCGGGAACTCGAGCCCCTTGGCCGCGTGGATCGTCATGATGCGGACGGTGTCGTCGTCGTGCTCGGGCAGGATCGTGTCGGCGTTGCGGCTCTCGCTCGCCAGCAGGCGGACCCACGCCAGGTAGCGGCGCAACCCTCGTCCGCCGGCGTCGGACCATGCCCGCGCCTGATCGATGACGTAGCGGATGCGTCGCCACACGTCGCGGGCGTCGGGGTGGTCGAGGGCGACGTCGAGGACGCGTCGCTCGTCGACGAGGGCGGTGAGCAGGTCGGCCGGCCCGACGCGGCTGGCGCGGCGAGCCAGGCTGCCGAGGTGCTGGAGCGCCTCGCCGACCGGGTGGTCGCGCAGTACGTCGGCGGTGTCGTCGTCGGGCCGCCACCAGATCGACCAGCGTCCGCCCAGCCGACGCCATTCGTACAGTTCGACGTCGCTGCAGCCGTACAGCGGGGTGCGCAGCGATGCGACCAACGCCAGCTCGTCGGTCGGGTCGGCGACGGCGCGCAGGGCGAGCATCAGGTGCCGGATCTCGGTGGTGACGTAGACGACCGAGCTGTTCTCGGCCCGATAGGGGATGTCGCGGGCACGCAACGCCAGCTCGAGCGCCGGGAGCGAGGTACGGGCCGGCAGCAGGACGGTGATGTCGCCGGGACGGCACGGGCGGAGCCGGTCGCCGTCGGTGACCTGCCACTGTTCGACGAGGGCGGCGGCGATCGCATCGGCGGCGTCGTCGGCTTCGCGTCGGCGGATCTCGTCGGCCCTGCGCCGCTCGAGGTCGTCGTGCTCGTCGACGCCGAAGACGACGACCGAGCCGTGGTCGAGATGGTGCCGTCGGTTCGGTGCGAGCCGCTGGTACTGCGGCTGGGCGTCGGGCTGTTCGACGATCACCCGCGAGAACACGTCGTTGACCCAGTCGAGCACCGGACGCGACGAGCGGAAGTTCGCCGTCAGGTACTCGCGGTCGGCGCCGGTCTGGTCGGCGGCACGGAGGTACTGCGCGATGTCGGCGCGACGGAACCGGTAGATCGACTGCTTCGGGTCGCCGACGATGAACAAGCGACCCGGGAGCGGTGCGAGGGCGCGCCACTCGCCGTCGTGGGCGGGGTCGTCGGGCGCCGAGGTGAGGCGGACCGCGATCTCGAGCTGGATCGGATCGGTGTCCTGGAACTCGTCGAGCAGGAGCCGTTCGTAGCGATGGTGCAGCGCCCGGCGGACGTCGGGGTTCGTGGCGACGAGTCGGCGCGCGAGCACCAGCAGG
>JAUHYJ010000694.1 GCA_030425785.1 Acidimicrobiia bacterium
CCCCATGTCGGCCATCCGGTCGGCCTCGTCGAGGACGACGCAGCGCACCTCGGACAGCGCCACGTCGCCGCGCTCGATCAGGTCCTCGAGCCGGCCCGGGCACGCGACGAGTACGTCGACGCCGCGGCGCAGGGCGCTGAGCTGCTTGCCGTAGCCGACGCCGCCGTACACCGCGTCGATGCGGAGGCGCCCGGCGAAGGTGCGCAGCTCGGTCGTGATCTGCTCGGCGAGCTCGCGGGTCGGGGCGAGCACGAGTGCCGTCGGCAGGCCGGGGCGGGCGCGCTCGGTCACGGCGACGAGCGGCACGCCGAAGGCGAGGGTCTTGCCCGAGCCGGTGGGGGCTCGGCCCAGCACGTCGCGTCCGGCGAGTGCGTCGGCGATGGTGGCCGCCTGGATCTCGAACGGTTCGGTGATACCGCGCCGCTCGAGGGCGTCGGAGATGAACGACGGCGCGCCCAACTCGGCGAAGGTGGTCGTGGTCATGAAGGTGTCGCTTTCCGGCCGGCGCGCGACGGCGCCGACGCAATGATGTGGGTTCGGGGGGTTTCGGTGGCTCACGATGACCGGAAGAACCAATGCCCGTCTGCGAACCCAACGAGCGGACACCGCTCGAAGACCCTCGACGCTATCGGCGGCGCGCGGCGATCGGGCAAGCTGGGCGCGATGAGCGACCTGCCACCGCCGCCGGATCCGTCGACGTACCGCTACCAGCACGGCCGGCGCCAACCGGTCGAGGTCCTCGTGTTCCGGGTCGACCCCGACGACGTCGCGGCATTCCTCGACGTCGACCACGAGGTGTGGACGCTCGGGGAGGCGGCGACGCCGGGCATGCACGAGATCCCGTTCCTGTCGAAGGAGGTCTGGCTCGACGACGGTCGGCCCGGCGAGATCACGATCGTGTTCGTCTGGCCCGACCGGGCGGCGTGGGACACGGTGGGCCGCCCCGAGTTCCAGCACCAGCTCACCGACGCGTTCGACCGCCGCTTCGACCGGCCCTACGAGCTCGTCCGGGCGGTGCACGACGAACCCGACCGCCATCTCCACCGGTGGAGTCGCTTCGAACGCCACTGACGACGGCCCCCGATCGGCCACGCTGCCCACACACGCCGGAAACATTCCCGTAACACCGCTCACCTACCTTCGCCGGCCGTGGCGCGGCGATCCACATCAACGCCGGCATCGCCGCACTCGTCGTGGTGGCCGTGCTCGGTCAGCGGCGCGGCCACGGCACCGAGCCGATGCCGCCGCACAACCTGCCGTATACCGTGCTCGGCACCGGCATCTTGTGGTTCGGATGGTTCGGCTTCAACGCCGGATCCGCACTCGCCGCCGACGGCACGGCCGCCCAGGCGCTCGTCAACACCCACCTCGCCGCGGCCGCCGGCATGCTCGGGTGGCTGATCGTCGAGAAGGTGAAGGCCGGCCACGCGACGACGCTCGGCGCGTGCTCCGGCGCGGTCGCCGGGCTGGTTGCGATCACGCCGTGCGCCGGGTTCGTCGGCGGCTACTCCCCCGTGCTGATCGGCGCGATCGCCGGCGCGGGCTGCTACCTCGCGCTGCAGGTGAAGGAGGCGCTGCGACTCGACGACAGCCTCGACGTGATCGCCGTCCACCTCGTCGGTGGCCTGCTCGGCACGCTGCTGCTGGGGCTGTTCGGCGACAGCGCCGTCAACGGGCGCGACGGGTTGTTCTACGGCGGCGGCGCCGGCCTGCTCGTCGACCAGTTCATCGGCGCCCTCGCCGTGCTGCTGTTCTCCGGCGTGGTGACCTACGTCATCGCCATCGGCATCGACCGGACCATCGGGCTGCGGGTCGCGCCGGACGACGAACTGCTCGGTCTCGACCAGACCCAGCACGCCGAGACGGCATACCAGCCCTGACTTCGGGCATGATGGACGTGACAACGACGACCGGACCGACCGAGGGCCCGCGAACGAGCCCGTACCGAACCAGCATGGAAACGGAGATGCCATGAAGCTGATCACTGCGATCGTCAAGCCGTTCAAGCTCGACGAGGTGAAGGACGCGCTGAAGGCAGCCGGGGTCGCCGGCATCACCGTGGGCGAGGTGCGCGGCTTCGGCCGCCAGGGCGGCCACACCGAGACGTACCGCGGCGCCGAGTACAAGATCGACTTCGTCCCCAAGGTGCAGATCGAGGTCGTGATCGACGACGGGCAGGTCGACGCCGTCGTCGACGCGATCGTCAGGTCGGCGGCGACCGGCAAGATCGGGGACGGCAAGGTGTGGGTCACGAACGTCGAGCGCATCATCCGGATCCGCACCGGCGAAGAGGGCGTCGACGCACTCTGACGCCGACGACGCGCGGCGGTCTGCA
>JAUHYJ010000695.1 GCA_030425785.1 Acidimicrobiia bacterium
CACCGGCGACGACCTGATCGCGTAGGTCACGCTTCAGGATCTTCCCCGAGGCGTTGCGCGGTAGCTGCTGGTCGACGATCGTGATCCGCGTCGGGACCTCGAACTTGGCCAACCGTTCGCCGAGGAAGCGTTGCAGCTCGCCGGCGTCGAGCGACTCGCCGGGCTTGACCATGACGTGGCAGGCGACCTCCTCGCCGAGTCGCTCGTGCGGGACGCCGTACACCGCGGCCTCGTACACCGCCGGGTGCTCGTAGATCGCGGTCTCGACCTGCGCGCAATAGACGTTCTCGCCGCCGCGCAGCACCATGTCCTTGGCGCGGTCGCTGACGTACACCCAGCCCTCGTCGTCGACCCGGCCGATGTCGCCCGAGCGCAGCCACCCGTCGACGATGGTCTCGGCGGTCGCCTCGGGCTTGTTCCAGTACCCGCGGATCAGGTTCGGGCCCCGGAACCAGATCTCGCCGGTCTCGCCGGGCGGCAGCGGGTTGCCGTCGGGGTCGGCGATCTTGACCTCCATCACCGGCACGGCTCGACCGGTCGACGACGGCCGGGCGAGGAAGTCGTCGCCGGTGATCTGTGGGCCGTACGCGTTCGTCTCGGTCATGCCGTAGCCGAGGCTCGGACGGCCCTTCGGGAAGTTCTCGTCGATGCGCCGCATGAGCTCGGCCGGCATCGGGGCACCGCCTCCGCCGACCGATCGCAGGCTGGACGTGTCGCGCTCGTGGAACGTGGGCGCCTCGAGCAGGTCCCAGCTCATCGTGGGCACGCCGACGAAGAGGGTGACCTGCTCCTGCTCGATCAGCTCGAGCGCCCGATCGGGGTCCCACTTGTAGGTCATGACGAGCTTCGACCCGCTGACGAACGAGGCGAGCATCACCGGCACCAACCCGGTGACGTGGAAGAGGGGGACGCACAGCATGACGCACCCGGGCGGGCCGTCGGACTCGATCGGGGCGGGACCGCCGCGCGCCGCCGTGACCGCCGACCGGGCGGCGAACGACATCAGGGCACTGAGTACGGCGCGGTGGGTCGAGACCGCCCCTTTGGGGAAGCCGGTCGTGCCCGAGGTGTAGAGGATCGTGATGTCGTCGTCGGGGTCGATGTCGACCTCGGGCATCGTGGCGCCGTCGACGAGCAGGTCGTCGAGGCGGGTGGCGCCGTCGTGGTCGCCGCTTCGGACGGTGACCAACGTGGCGTCGAGCGCACCGACGGATCGGATCCGCGCGAGCCGCTCCTCGTCGCAGATGATCACCGAACAGCCGGCGTCGTGCGCGGCGTACTCGATCTCATCGGCGACCCACCACGCGTTCAACGGGACGGCGATCGCCCCGATCGACGTGATGGCGACGAACGAGGTGATCCACTCGGGGTAGTTGCGCATCGCGATGCCGACGCGATCGCCCTTGGCGACGCCCAACTCGTGGACGAGGGCATGACCGATCTGGCCGGCCTGGGCGAGCACGTCAGGCATCGGCCATCGCTCGTCCTCGAACACGATGTAGTCATCGGTGCGCGCCGCCGCCATCGCGAACAGGTGACGGATGTTCGGTGGCGTGTTCACGAACACCTTGGTCGGCTGACCGCGCACCTCGGTCTCGCCGATCTCGAACATGGTGCCCGGCGCGCAGACGGCCGCCACCGCTTCGTCGAACGTCATCGTTTCCCCCACGGTGCGCCGTTGTAGCAGACGGGGTCAGCCGGAGGCGACGCGACGTTCGAGGCCATCGAGGACGACGTCGAGGCCGAACTCGAATTCGTCTGCGAAGGAGTAGCCGGGCTGCATCACACGCTCGGCGGTGAACTCGGCGAGGTGGGGGTAGTGCTGCGCGAACGCGGCCATCAGCTCGGCGGCGAGCTCGACGACCTCGGCGCCCCCCTCGCCGGGCAACGCCGCTTCCTGGATGGCGAACCCGTAGATGTACGCGTCGAGCAGTGCGAAGGCGTGTCCGGTCATCTCGATCGAGAAGCCGTTCGTGCGCAGACACGCCAGAACGGCATCGTGATGCGCGAGGTTTGCCGGGCCGGGGTTCGTCCGCGAATCGAGCATGCCGGCGGCCCATCGATGGCGGCGCAATGCGGCCATCGCCGAGACCGCTCGGGTGCGCATCGCGGCGCGCCACGGCGTCTCGGGCGGCGGCATCTCGATCTCGGCGAACACGGCGTCGACCATGCCGTCGAGGATCTCGTCCTTGTTGGCGACGTGGTGGTAGATGGTCATCGGCTTGACCCCGAGGTGGTCGGCGAGCTTACGGATGGTGAGCGGCTCGACGCCGATCTCGTCGGCGAGTTCGACCGCGCCGGCGAGCACGGCGTCGCGGGAGAGC
>JAUHYJ010000054.1 GCA_030425785.1 Acidimicrobiia bacterium
GTCGGGGTCGATCCCGTCGATCCGGTGCAATCGATCGCGCAGCCGAGCCCGTCGTTCGCTGCGCTCCCACCACTCGAGCTGGTCGCCGAGCGTCATGCCCGACACCGTCGGCGCATCGAGCCGTAGGTCGCCGCGCGCCGCCAGGCGCAACATCACCTCGGGGACACCGCCGGCGAGGAACACGTGGACCGTCGCGTAGTTCTTCGGGCCGTTCGGGAGCGCGTCGACGAGGCGCGGCACCGCGGCGTTCACCGCCCGCCACGCGTCGACACCGGGACGTTCGAGGCCTGCGGCGTGGGCGACGGCGGGCACGTGCAGGTACAGGTTCGTCGATCCGCCGACCGCGGCGTGGACGACCATTGCGTTGTGGATCGCGTCGTCCGTGAGCACGTCGGCGATGCGGTCACCGCGTTCGGCCGCCGCGAGCAGGGCCGACGCCGACCGGCGCGCCATGTCGAGCCACAGATCGGTGCCCGACGGGTGCAGCGCACTGTGCGGGAGTGTCCACCCGAGCGCCTCGGCCACGACCTGCGACGTCGCAGCGGTGCCCATGAACTGGCAGCCCCCACCCGCCGACCCGCACGCCCGGCAGCCCATCACCTGGGCGTGTTCGAGGGTGATCTCCCCACGCGCGAACCGGGTGGCGAGCGACTGGACGGTGCCGGTGTCCTCGGCGTCGTGGCTGAGCAGGGTGACGCCGCCCGGCACGACGACCGACGGCAGGTCGGGCAGACCCGCCAACGCCATCATCATCGCCGGCAACCCCTTGTCGCAGGTGGCGACGCCGAGGACGCCGGCCCGGGTCGGCAGCGACCTGGCGAGGCGGCGCAGCACGATCGCCGCGTCGTTGCGGTACGGCAGCGAGTCGAGCATCGCGTCGGTGCCGTTGCTGCGTCCGTCACACGGGTCGGACACATGACCGGCGAACGCGATCGCGCCACGTTCGGTCAGGGTCCGCGCCGCGGCGTCGACGAGCAGGCCGAGCTCCCAGTGGCCGGTGTGGTAGCCGAGCGCGACCGCCTCCCCATCGGGCCCGCGCAGACCGCCGAGCGTCGACAGCACGAGGAACTCGCGGCTCGCCAGGCGCTTCGGGTTCAAGCCCATCGCGACGTTCTGCGTCCATCCGAACAGCTCACCGCTCGACATCGACGCGAGCCGGTCGGCATCGAGCGGCAGGCGGCCCTCGGGGCCGTCGGTGATGGCGTCGAACGCGTACAGCGACGGGTCGTCGCTGTCGAAGTGGCGGGCGCCGTCGCCGGACGCAGGCACGGTCACGACCGCACGACGGTGTTGCGCAACGTGCCGATGCCGTCGATCGAGATCGTGACCACATCGCCCGGTTCGAGGGTGAAGTCGTCGCCCGGCACGATGCCGGTGCCGGTCATCAGGTACACCCCGGCGGGGAACGAGTTGTCACGCGTGAGGTACTCGACCAGCTCGTCGAACGATCGCTTGAGACGGTCGAGTGCGGTCGTGCCCGCGAACACGCTCTCGCCGTCGCGGGCGATGTCGAGCGTGATGCCCGTGTCGGCCGGCGGCAGGTCGCCGATCACGAGGCAGGGGCCGAGCGCCGCCGACTGGTCGTACACCTTCGCTTGCGGGATGTACAGCGTGTTGTCGCCCTCGATCGACCGGCTCGACATGTCGTTGCCGATCGTGTGGCCGAAGATGCGACCCGCGCTCGACACGGCGAGGGTGAACTCGGGCTCGGGCACGTCCCACGTCGAGTCGCGCCGGATGCGCACCGCGCCGCCCGGGCCGACGACGCGATGCGGGGTCGACTTGAAGAAGATCTCGGGCCGGTCCGCGTCGTACACGAGGTCGTAGAACGCGGCGCCGCCGGACGCCTCCGCCTCGACCATGCGGGCGTCGCGGCTGCGCAGGTACGTGACGCCGCACGCCCAGACCTCCTGGCTGCCGATCGGTGGGAGCACGTCGTCGGGCGCCGGCGCGTCGACGACGCGTCCGCTCGCGAACCAGGTGTCGACGAGGTCGGCCGGGTCGTCCGCGGCGAACACGTCGTCGAGCGTGACGGCGACCGAACGAAACTCGTCGTCGCGCTGCGCGACGAGCCCTCCGGTGGTGTTGATCAGCGCGGTACTCACGAGCGGTGCCTCCTCGTCGGGTCGATCGGCCGAACGACGGTGTGGCGTTCTAGCACCCGCGCGCAGTGCTGTCGAACGACTCCGGGCGCGGTGTCAGAGATCGGTGACGACGCGACGTCCGTCGACGCGGACCGGGTAGGACGCGAGCGGAGCCTTCGCCGGGCCGCGCCGCACCTCGCCCGTGCGGGCGTCGAAGCGGGCGTTGTGCTTCGGGCACTCGATCTCGCCGTCGACGAGCGCACCCCCGCTGAGCTGGACCTTCGCGTGCGTGCAGACGCCGTCGCAGAGCGCGAAGTCGCCCTCGCCGATACAGGCGAGCACGTAGCTCGCGCCGTCGATGTCGATCTGTCGGAGCTCGCCCGGCGACATCGCGTCGGCCGCTCCGAGATCGATCGCGCCGTCGGCGTGACGCACCCAGTTGGTCTCGCCGACGTCGATGCGGTGGTGCGCACCGGGCACGTCGGGCACGTCGAGCGGTGCCTCGTACGACGGGTCGCGCTGCTGGCGCGACAACGTCGTGAAGATCTCGCGGTACGCCGACCAGGTCGTGGGGTGCGCCGGTGCGAGCTGGTCGGCGATCTCGTCGTGGAGCGCCGGCAGGTTCCGGTACGGCACGCTCGGGAACATGTGGTGCTCGACGTGGTAGTTCATGTTGAGGTACAGGAACCGGAACACCGGGTTCATGTACACGGTGCGGGTGCTGTACCGGTGATCGAGCACGTTCTCGCGCAACCCCGCGTGCTGCGTGATGCCGAAGAACACCATGAGCCACATGCCGTACCACGTCGGGCCGCCGATGAACAGGATCGGGAGCGGGGTCCATGCGACGAGGCTCCAGACGGCCGCACCCACCACGATCGCGACGAACACCCGCGACTCCCAGACGACCTTGCGCCACTCGCTCTCGGGCACGAACTCCTTCGCGTCGTCGTCGATGCGCCCGGCCGCATGGCGCACGAGCCGGGCGAACATCTGGAACGCGCCCGGCACGCCGGTGAAGGCGAGCACGGTCCGCCGCACGTTCGCCGGCCGCTGGAACGAGATCTCGGCGTCGCGTCCGACGATGATCGTGTCGGTGTGGTGACGGTAGTGCGACCACCGCCAGACCGTGGGCCCGCGCAGCAGCATGAACGAGGCGACGGGGTAGATCAGGTCGTTGAGCCAGGCGGTGCGGAACGCGGTGCCGTGGCCCATCTCGTGCCATCTCGGGTCGGCGGCGCCGCCGTAGAGCGCGCCGTAGATCGCGAACGCCGGGATCGACCACCACGACCACACCGACAGGTACGCCCACACCCCGGACGCCACGAGCAGGACGAGCCAGAGCACGACGTCGGCCGTGGCCCGCCGGTCGGTGCGCTGCTGCAGCTCACGGAGACGAGCGGCGTCGATGTCGGCGAGGAACCACTCGGCGTTGGCGAGTCCCTCGGCCACCGCGCGGTCGTGCGACGTGCCCGTCAACGAGTAGTCGACGTCGGTCGCACCGATCGGCGCACCCATCTGCTCAGGCGCCCCCACCGCCGTCGGCACCGAGCGGCACGACCGTCTGCCAGGTGCCCGCTTCGCACGACCGCAACCATGCGGTCTGGAAGCTGACGTAGTCGACCGCTTCCGCGAACCCGGGCTGGTGCTGCTCGCCGCTCGCCACGGCCGTGAGGAACTCGTAGTTCTCGATCACCTTGAGGTCCTCGTAGCCGATCGAGTTGGCGTCACCCGGCACGAAGTGCCCGTGGTACGGGTACCGGTCGCCGGCGTAGACCTTGGTGTATCCGCGGGGCGCGGTCCCGACCTCGTCGACCAGGAACACCTCGAGCTCGTTCATCGTCTCGAGGTTCCAGCGCAGCGCGCCCTTGGTGCCGTACACGTCGAACGCCATCTGCGACTCCGGGCCGATGATCGCCCGCGACGACTCGAACGTGCCGCGCGCGCCGTTCTCGAACACGACCATCGCGGCGGCGTAGTCCTCGTTGGTGACCACACCGGTCGGGTCGCCGGGTGTGCCGCGGTCGTAGTGGGTGCCGCCGGCCCTGGGCAGCGGCCGGTCCTTGATGAAGGTCTCCATCGTGCCGCTCACGGTGGTGATCGGCCCGACGAGCATGTGGGCGAGGTCGACGGCGTGGCTCAAGATGTCGGACGACACGCCGTAGCCGGCCTCGTCGACGAGGAACCGCCACGACAACAGCCCCATCGGGTCGGCGCCGTACATCGAGAAGAAGCGGCCGCGGTAGTTGGTGATCTCGCCGAGCGCGCCGGATGCGATCAGGTGCTTCGCGTGCTGGACGAGCGGCGCCCAGCGGTAGTTGTAACCGACTCCGGTGATCACCCCGGCGGCCGCTGCCGCAGCGGCGACACGCACCGTCTGGTCGGGCTTCCCGCCGACGGGCTTCTCGCAGAAGACCGCCTTGCCGGCCTCGGCGGCGGCGACGGCGACCTCCTCGTGCATCATGTTCGGCGCCGTCACGTAGACGACGTCGACGTCGGCGTGGTCGACGACGGCGCGCCAGTCGGCGGTCGCCTCGCGGAACCCGAACCCGTCGACGGCCTGGTCCTGGCGGTGGGGCACGTTGTCGCCACAGACGATGAGGTCGGTGTCGAAGATGCGTTCGGGGAACAGCGACGAGATGCGGGCCGCGGATCGGGAGTGGGCCTGGCCCATCCACCCGAACCCGACCACGCCGATGCCGAGTCGAGGACGTGATGTCATCGTCGGGTCAGTCGGGCGTCGTGAGGTCGTCGTGGCTGATCGTGCCCGCCGCCTCGAGCTCGTGCTCGAGCGCCTGCAGCTCGGCGCCGCCGGCCATCAGCTGCGTGAGCTCGTCGATCGAGATCTCGTGCTTCGCGAACGAGCCCATCGAATGGCCCCGGTTGAGGATCAGGAACCGATTGCCGACCGGGTACGCGTGGCGCGGGTTGTGGGTGATGAAGATCACCGCGAGCCCGGCGTTGCGGGCCTCGACGATGCGCTTCAGCACCACACCCGACTGCTTGACGCCGAGCGCCGAGGTCGGCTCGTCGAGGATCAGCACCTTGGCACCGAAGTAGCCGGCGCGGGCGATCGCGACCGACTGTCGCTCACCGCCCGACAGGGTGCCGACGGGCTGCTCGGTGTCGCGGATGTCGATGCCCATCTTGGCCATCTCGTCCTTCGCGATCTGCTTCGCCTTCGCCTTGTCGATCCAGGTGAACGGGCCGAACCCCTTGGTCGGCTCGGCGCCGAGGAAGAAGTTCCGCCACACCGACATGAGCGGCACCATGGCGAGGTCCTGGTAGACGGTGGCGATGCCGTGATCGAGCGCGTCGCGCGGCGAGTCGAACGTCACCTCTTCGCCGTTCATGCGGATCGTGCCTTCGCTCTGCTGGTGCACACCGGCCAGGGTCTTGATGAACGTCGACTTGCCGGCGCCGTTGTCGCCGAGCACGCAGGTGACCTCGCCCGCGTTCACGGAGGTGCTGACCCCTTTGAGGGCGATGATGTTGCCGTAGTACTTCGAGATGTCGTCGAGCTCGAGCAGGTGTGATTCGGCCATGGGATCTCCTTCAGCGCCGCAGCGACTCGGCGCGGGTGCGGATCGAACGGTTGGCGACGACGGCGAGCAGCAGGATCACGCCGAGGAAGAGGAACCGCCAGTCGGAGTTCCAGCGGGCGAACGGGATGCCGAGCGTGCCCATGGCGACGATCAGGGCACCGATCGCGCCGCCGAGCGCGGTGCCGTAGCCACCGGTGAGCAGGGTGCCGCCGACGACGGCGGCGATGATGTAGTCGAACTCGAGGCCGTTGCCGGTGTTCGCCTGGATCGTGTTGAGCCGGAACGCGAGCAGCATGCCGACCAGCCAGGCGGCACCCGACACGAGCATGAACAGCTGGGTCTTGGTGCGGGCGGCCGGCACACCGACCTGGCGGGCGGCCTCCTTGTTGCCGCCGACCGCGAACGTCCATGAACCGAAGCGGGTGTTGCCGAGCACCCACACCATGACGACCGTGAAGACGATGAACCAGAAGTTGCGCATCGAGAACTTGGCGGGCGCGATGTCGGCGTCGATCTCGGCCTGGATCGTGAACATGAGCTTGAAGAACATGCCGATCGCGATCATGACGAGGCCGCCGGCGATGAGGCGGCCGCCGAGCTTGTCGGCACGGGCGTTCGTACGGATGCGCTCCTCGAACAGTGAGCCGAGCACGGCCCACACGACGATCATGAGGGCGATGGCGAGCAGGACGCTGAACGCCTCGGCGCGGAACTTGACCGACTCGGACTGGGCCCGCACGACGAACGCGACCACCGCGGTGAGCAGGCCCATCAGCAGCCCGATCGCCGACCGGGCGAGATGGCCGTCACGTCGGGCGCGGTTGGCGGCCACCGCGAGCACCGTGAAGCCGGCACCACCGAAGACCATCATCAGGGTGGCGCGGAAGCCCTGGTAGGTGAACGGGAAGAAGAAGTTGTCGGCGTTGTCGGAATCCCAGATGATCGCCGCCAGGTAGGCCAACACGAGGCTGCCGACACCGATACCGATGAGGCGGAGCACGTCGGGTGCGAGCACGAGCGACCCACGATCGTGGATCGGTTCGAACCGCCAGGTCGCATAGCCGTGGAGCCCGACGAGCGAACCGACGGCGATGATCGCGGCGCCGAGCACGTTGCCGGCGATGTCGTCGGTCACGTGCAGCGTGACGATCCCGGCCACGGTGACACCGAGCCCGATCGCGAACTCGATCATGCCGGCCGACTTCATCGCGTCGCGGCGGCGCTCGAACTGCATCTCGTAGAGCGCAAGCACGATCAAGGCGATCCCGCCGAGCACGGCGACGGTGTAGATCGCGTCGCGCGCCTCGAGCTGGTGGGTCGTGCGGTCCCACTCGCTGGCGAAGATCGCGTACCAGAAGTCGTAGCCGTGGGCGTCACGGATGTCGCCGACCTGGATCTGGTCGACGATCAGCTTCGAGAAGCCGAGCTTGGCGCCGCGTAGGACGAAGAACGTGCCGAGCGTGACGATGAAGCTCGGGAGCTTGGTGCGCTCGACCATCCAGCCGTTGAAGAAGCCGATGCCGAGCGCCACGACGAGCGACAGCGGGACGGCGACCCAGAGCGTGAGCCCGGCGCCGCCGAACTCGCCGGCCTCCTTCGACAGGAGGATCACGAGCATGCCCATCGCACCGGTGTTGGCGCCCGACGACAGGTCGAACTCGCCGCCGACCATCAGCACCGAGACGGCCACGGCCATGATGCCGAGGATCGACGCGGTGTCGAGGATGCCGGATGCACCGTTGGCGGTGCCGAACGGGATGCTGACGGCCCAGAAGAAGACCCAGATGCCGACGGCACCGATCATGGCCCCGATCTCGGGCCGGATGAAGAGTCGTTGGAACACACCGCGGTAGGCGAGGCGTTCATCGGACGGCGGCGCGGCCGTGGCAGTGGTGTCACTCATGTGACGTCATCCCCCAGATGCATCGAGCGTACGCGGAGAGCATAGGGGCCGGCCCGTTGCCGAGCCGGCCCCAACGCTCATCGGATCGGGGTGCGCGAGCACCCCGGATGTGTGCTGATCAGTCGATCAGCGCGTGCCGGCGTCGACGAGCGCCGCGACCTCGGCGGCGTTCTCCGGCGTGACGAAGCCCGGACCGGTCAGGATCGGCTGGCCGCCGCCCACGGTGTTCAGGTTCGTGACGTTCAAGTACAGGAGCAGGATCGGCATGTAGCCCTGCACGTACTGCTGCTGGTCGACGGTGAAGGCGATGTCGCCGGCCTCGATGGCGGTGATGATCTCCGGCGTGATGTCGAAGCCACCGATGCCCGCGAGGTCGAGACCGAGGTCGTTCGCCGCGTTCAGGCCCGACACGGCGATGACCGGGCCGGTGCCCATGAAGCCGTCGATGTCCGGGTCGGCCTGCATCGCCGCAGCGATGGTGTTCTGCTGCGCCGTCTGGTCGGCGTCGAGACCGACGAACTCGGAGATGACCTCACCGTTGAAGGTGTCGGCGAGACCGTCGCAGCGCTCCTCGAGTGCCACGTTCGACTCCTCCTGGCGACCGCAGAAGACCTTGGTCGCGCCGAGGTCGTTGAAACGCTCGCCCGCGCCCTGACCGGCGATGAACTCGGTCTGGCCCACGTGGGTGATGGCACCGATCTCCTGGTACTGGTTCACACCCGAGTTGAGCGTGATGACCGGGATGCCCTGCTCGACGGCGCCCTGCAGGGGGCCGACCAGCTGGTCGGGGCTCGGCAGCGACGACGCGATGCCGTCGACGCCCTCGGCGATGGCGGTGTCGATGAGCTGGACCTGGACACCGGGATCGTTGTTCGATCCGGCCCAGACGCAGTTGACACCGAGGTCTTCGCACGCCGCATCCATGCCGCGCTTGACGACCGACCAGAACGGGCCGTCGTCGGAGTGCGTGATCATGTGGAACGTGAGGTCGCCACCCTGGGTGGTGTCGACCGGCTCCTCGTCGTCGCCTGCCGGCTCCTCGCCCGCGGGCTCGTCGTCGGCGGCGGGCTCGTCGTCGGCGGCGGGCTCGTCGGCGGCAGCGGGCTCGTCGTCGCTCGCGACGTCATCGTCGTCGTCGCCGCCGCACGCGGCGGCGACCAGCGACAGCGCGGCGATCGCCGCGACGGTGGTACGCAGTTTCCTCATCTTGGGTGTTCTCCCCCTCGTTGATCTTCCGTAGAAGTGGCGTGGGGTCACCCGGCCCGGCGACGACCTCGACCGCGAGCACGCGGCAGCGGACGTCGTGAACATCAGTTCCCCCAGCTCCGTTGTTGAAGCGCTCCAATCATTGTGCTTCAATCGGTCGCTGTCAAGCGCTGAGGGGGTGCGCTCGTGTCCACACCGACCGCGGACCGACCGTCCGCGGACAAACCGACCATGGACGACGTCGCGCGGCGCGCCGGCGTCTCCCGTGCGCTCGTGAGCCTGGCGCTGCGCGGGTCCGACAAGGTCAGCCCTGCGTCGCGCGCCGCGGTCGAACGAGCCGCGAGCGAGCTCGGCTATCGGCCGAACCTCAACGCCCGCAACCTCGCCAGCAAGCGCACGAGCACGTTCGGCGTGCTCATCAACGACCTGCACAACCCGTACTTCCCGGCGGTGGTCGACGGCATCAAGCGGGCCGCCGACGAGGCGGGGTACCGCCTCGTGATCAACAGCGCCTTCCTGGACGAGGACGCCGAGGTCGCCGCGATCGACGCGTTCGTCGAGTTCCGGGTCGACGGCGTGATCCTCGTCGGTGCCCGGTGTGGGGCGGCGGCGATCGAACGTGCCGCGCAGGCCGTCCCGATCGTGCTGGTCAGTCGGCCGCTCGCCAGCGACGTCGTCGACACGATCAACAACGACGATCACCTCGGCGCCCAGCTGGTGGTCGAGCATCTGGTGTCGCTCGGACACGAGCACGTCTGCCACGTCGAGGGGGTCACCGGCGCGGGCGGCCCCGAGCGGCGGGCGGGGTACGTCGAGACGATGGAGCGGCACGGGCTCGAGCCGCACATCCAGCCGGGCGCGTTCACCGAGGCGTCCGGCGTCGACGCCGCCGAGCGGGCGCTCGACGACGGCCGACCGGTCACCGCCGTGTTCGCCGGCAACGACCTGAGCGCGCTCGGCGTGCTCGACGTGCTCGACGGTCGCGGGCTCGCCGTGCCGGGCGACGTGTCACTCGTCGGGTACGACAACACGTTCGTGGCGGCCCTGCGCCACATCGCGCTGACGACCGTCGACCAGAACCGGCAGCGGCTCGGTGCGCTGGCGGTCGAGGCGTTGCTCGAGCGGGTCGAGGGCGGCCGCACGACCGCTCGCCACGAGGTCATCCCGCCCGAGCTCGTCGTGCGCGAGACGACCGGGCCGCCACGGTCGCTCGGCTGACGCGTCGTCTCGTCAGCGCGAGGCGCGGCGAGCGACGAGCGCGTCGGCCCGAGCGGCGAACTCGTCGAGGGGCGCGCCGTCGTCGAGGGCGTCGAGCAGGATCGACAGGTGCGACGGCGGCGTGAGGCCGCCGAGCGGCGGGTCGTGGTCGAGGTTGGTCGGGAACGCGTAGCCGTCGGCGGCCGCCGTGGCGGCGTTGACGATCGCGGCGCGTGTCCATCCCGACGCCGTGCGGTCGGCGAGCGTCTCGTAGACGGCCTTCGACATCGCGATGCGGTCCATCGTCTCCATCGCCCGGCCCATCGCCGAGCTGACCTGGATCAGATTGGCCATCCGCTTGATGTCGGTGGTGACGTTGCTGCCGGCGGCATGGAACAGCGCCGGGTTGAAGAACACGACATCACCCTTGGCGACGGGCAACTGCGTCTTGTTCGAGGCGAAGTAGTCGATCACCTCGGGATTGCGCCATGCGAGATAGCCGAGCGGGTACTTCTGGCTGTGGGGCAGGTACATCGTCGGGCCCGACTCGACCGGCATGTCGCAGTGCGCGACCGCGCCCTGCAGGGTGAGCATCGGCGACAACAGGTGGGCGTGTGCCGGGTACGCCTCGGCCTCGTCGTCGGTCATGAACCCGAGGTGGTAGTCGCGGTGCGGTCGCTGTGCCTCACCGCCGGGGTTGACGACGTTGACCTGCGACGAGATCTGGTACCCCGGGCCGAGCCAGGCGAGTGCCCCGAGCGCGATCATGTCGTTCGCGTAGTAGTCGACGAACACGTCGGGTGCGGCGAGTGCGAGCTTCTCGATCGCGTTCCAGACCCGGTCGTTCGCCCCCGGCTTGGCGTAGTGGTCGCCGACCGCTCGCCCCTCGGCGTGCTGCTGGGCGATCATCGCGTTGAACTCGTCGGTCGCCCGATCGACGATCTCGTGGTCGAACGCACCGGCGATCACGAAGATGCCGGGGCCGTCGTGCAACACCGCGGCGAGCGTGTCGCGGACCGGACGGTCGTCGGCGGCGGCAGTGATCGCCGACCGCAGAGCGTCGGCCTCGAACACCGGCACGCCCTGCATGGTCCGGTCGGCGTACGGGTACTCGACCGGCGGCTGCTCGACGATCGCGCGCAGGTCGTCGAGGCGGACCTGGTCGCGCCGGAACCCGACCGGCGCAGGCATCGAGGTCATGGACATGGCACCCTCCTTCGGCATCGCACGTCACGACCATGATGCCACTGCGATGCGGTCATCGGCCTGCCGGACGACGATCGGCGGCGAACGCCGCTCACTCGAAGTTCTCGAAGTAGCGGCTCGGGGTCGGCCCGCGCTGGCCCTGGTACTTCGACCCCTTGGCACCGTGGCCGTACGGCGCGTCCGCTGGCGTCGTCATCTGCATGAAGCTGATCTGGCCGATCTTCATGCCCGGGTACAGGGTGATCGGGAGGCTGGCGACGTTGGCGAGCTCGAGGGTGATGTGCCCGTCGAAGCCCGAATCGACGAACCCTGCGGTGCTGTGGATCAGCAGTCCGAGCCGGCCGAGCGACGACTTCCCCTCGACGCGACCGACGATGTCGTCGGGCAGGGCGACGCGCTCGTAGGTCGACCCGAGCACGAACTCGCCGGGGTGGAGCATGAAGGCCTCGTCGCCGATGCCGTCCTCGCCG
>JAUHYJ010000055.1 GCA_030425785.1 Acidimicrobiia bacterium
CACGACGACATCGCGCTCGCGCCCGACGCCGTGCGCCTCCTCGTCGAGGAGCTCTTCCGGTCGAACGCCGGCGTCGTCGGCCCGAAGCTCGTCGACTGGGACGAGCCGCGCCGGCTCCAGCACGTCGGGCTCGGCCTCGATCGCTTCGGCGAGGTCGACAGCATCATCGACCCGGGCGAGTTCGACCAGGAACAGCACGACGCCGTCCGCGACGTGTTCGTCCTGCCGTCGGCCTGCATGCTCGTGCGCGCCGACCTGTTCCGCACCCTCGGCGGCTTCGACCCCGGGATCACCTTCTACGGCGACGACGTCGAACTCTGCTGGCGTGTCCACCACACCGGGGCGCGCGTGATCGTCGCCCCCGAGGCCGTCGTTCGACACCGCGAACGCCTGGCCGAACGGCGCCCCGATCTGCCGCACCGCACCCTCCAGGCCCGGCATCGCATGCGCGCCGTCGCGACCCTGACGGGAGCGTCCCGGTTGCTCGGTCGGTCGATCCAGCTCGTCCTGCTCACCGTCATCGAGCTCTTCGTCGGCCTATTCACCGGTCGGGTCGGCGAGGCACTGGCGTCCGGGCGTGCACTGCTGGGGCTCATCCCCCGCACCGGGTCGATCATCTCGCGTCGCCGCGCCATCGCCGGGCAACGCATCGTCCACGAACGCGAGGTGTTGAGCCTGCAGCACCGGGGCAGCTCCCGGCTCACCTCGTACCTGCGCGGGCGCGAGACCGCCACGTACGTCGGCGCCGACCGGACCGTGCGCCGGTGGCGTGAGGCCAGCTTCGGCCCGCCGCTCGCGTGGATGCTCGTCGTCCTCGGCGTCGTCGTCGGCAGCCGCAGCTTCATCCGTGGGGAGGTGCCCCAGGTCGGCGAGTTCCTCGCGTTCCCCGAGAGTCCGGGCGATCTGGTGGCCGACTACCGGGCGAGCTTCGACGGTCGATCGTTCGGCTCCGCCGCCGCACTGCCGACCGGATGGGTCGTGCTCGCCGGCCTCAGCGTGCTCACGCTGTTCCGGATGGCGGGTCTGCTCACCCTCACGATCGTCGGTGGGTACCTGCTCGGTGCACTCGGCGCCTGGCGGCTCGCCACCGTCTTCCCCGTCAACCGGGCCCGGATCGCGGCGATGGTCGTCTACGTCGCCACGCCGCTCGTCCCCGGTCTCCTGCAGCGCGGCGACTGGTCGGCGCTCGTCTGGTACGTCACCCTCCCGTGGCTCGCCCACCTGTTGCGCCGGGTCGCGGCGCTCGAGGCCGCCGACCCCGGAGCGGTCGACCTCGACCTGACCGACGGCGTCGCTCCGGTCGGATGGCGCCACCGCGTCCGATCGATGGCGTTCCTGTCGCTGGCGCTCGCGTTGGCGACCGCGTTCGTGCCCCTCGTCATCGTCCTGTGGCTCGTCGTCGGATCGCTGCTCGCGCTCGGCACGCTGGTGGCGGGTGGCCAGTGGCGGGTCGCTGCGTGGCTGGCGGGCGGCACGGCGATCTCGGTCGTGGTCGCAGCGATCCTCAACGTGCCGTGGGTCCTCGAGTGGACACCGGACGCCCTGTTCGGCGCCGAGCGCGCGGGGTCGACCGGTCGACCCCTGGCCGAGATCGCCAGCCTGTCGCCGACCACCGAGCGTTTCGCCGTCCTCGCGCTCGGGCTGTACCTGCCGGTCGTGGCCGCCGTGATGATCGCACGCGCCTGGCGGTTCACGTGGAGCGTCCGTGCGCTGCTGCTCGTCACCGTGTTCGGCGGGTTGCTCGTCGGGGCCGAGCGGGCCTGGTACGAGCCCGCCGTGCCGTCGTCGATGCTCGCCGTGCCGATCGCGCTCGGCCTCTCGCTCGCCGCGGCCGCCGTCGCCGGGGGGTTCGGGTCCGACGTGCTCGGGCGCGGGTTCGGCTGGCGACAGCCGCTCGCCGTGTTGGCGAACCTCGGTCTGGTCGTCGGGCTGGTTCCGGCGATCGTGTCGATCGGCGACGGTGCGTGGAACACCCCGACGTCGGCCACGGCCGGCCTGCTCGAGTCGCAACTCCCGGCCCAGGCCGGCGAGGGCGACTACCGCGCACTCCTGCTCGGCGATCCGCAGCTGTTGCCGGTCCCGGGTCGCACCTTCCGCCCCGGCGCCGCCTACGCGGTGATCGACGCCGGCGGGCTCGAGTTCACCGATCGGTTCTTCGTGCCGCCGACGCGTGCCGACGACGCCGTCGAGCGCGCACTCGGGCTCATCGCTGACGGCGCGACGCTCCGCGCCGGTCGCCTGCTCGCGCCGCTGGGCGTGCGCTACGTGGTGGTGCCCCTGACCGACGGCGTGGTCTCGACGAGCGAGTCGCCGCTGCCGCTCCCGGTCGGCCTGCTCGACGCGCTCGAGAACCAGCTCGATCTGGGGGTCGTGCTCGGGCCGCCCTCGCTCGCGATCTTCGAGAACGAGGCCTGGATACCCGTCGGGGCCCAGCTGACCGGGCCGTCGGCCGAGGCCTCGCGGATCGCTGGCGACGAGAACCTGTCGCAGGTCGACCTCGAGGCCGTGCCGTCGATGATCGGCGTCGACACCGGTCCGCCGTCCGGCGTCAACCAGGTGGCGCCGGGCGTGGTGCACCTCGCGATCCCGTTCGACGAGCGCATCCGCCTCGACCTCGACGGCACCACGATCGAGCCCCGACCGGGTTTCGGGGTCACGACCGCGTTCGACGTCGACGCGACCGGTATCGGTCGGGTCGACTACCTGCGCGACGACAGCCGCGGTTGGTGGATCGCGTCCCAGATGTCGCTGTGGTTCATCGTCCTCGTGATCGCCGCCGGTGTGCGGGCGTCGTTCGGCCGACGGCGCGGTGTCGAGACCGACGACGAGACCCTCATCGACCTCGACGAGGCGTGGGTGCCGGACGAGGCCGTCGTCGCGCCCGCGACCGACGCGACCGGGCCGATCTTCGGCGAAGCGCTCGTGTCCGATCAGGACACGCTCGGCTGGGACGCCGCCGACTGGGACGACGACGACTGGGATCCGGATGCGTGGGAGGCGGTCGCACCGCCGACGAGCGGACGCGCCGATCGTGCCGACGGCGGCCCCGACGCTGATCTCGACGACGGCCGTGACACCGGCCGCGACACCGGCCGCGACACCGGGGAGCCGTCGTGAAGCTCCAGCGTCGCCTCCCCGCCGTGATCCTGCTGCTGGCCGTCATCGTCGGTGCCGTGCTCACCCAGCGGACGACCGCCGAGCGCGACGTGCCGACGTTCAGCGTCACCGCGCAGGGCTGGATGCCGTCGGCCCCGTCCACCAGCGGTCTGCTCGAGTCGTGGTTCTGTCCCGGCGTGCCGGCCACCGGGGTCGACGGCGTCGAGGGCCGGCTCGTCATGGCCAACCGGACCGGCTCGACGCTCGAGGGCAGCGTGCTCGTCTTCAACGACGCGGTCGAGGAACGCCGGCTCGCCCTGTCGATCGACCCGTGGGCGACGGCGACGCTCGACCTCGACGCCACGCTCCCCGGTGAGATCGTCGGCGCCGTGGTCGAGATCGAGGGCGGCGGAGCGCTGGTCGAACAACAGGCCATTCATCCCGACGGCGACAGCGTGTCGACGTGCGCCAACGCGACGTCCGATCAGTGGTTCCTCGCCGACGGCTACACGGTCGACGGCAGCCTCGACCAGGTCCTGCTCGCGAACCCGTTCGACCAGACGGTCGTCGTGAACGTCGAGTTCGCGACCGAGGCAGGCTTCCGCGACCCCGGCTCGTACAAGGGCCTGACGGTCGCACCGCGCAGCGTGCGAGCCATCGACCTCGGCGCACCCGGCGCCGGCGCGCAGAGCGAGCCCGTCCTCGCCGTCTCGGTCCGCGCCACTCGCGGCCGACTGGTCGTCGGACGATCCCAGATCTTCGAGGGCGCCGAGCGCTCGGGCGCCCAGGTCACGCTGGCGACACCGGCGCTCCGCGAACAGTGGTGGTTCGTCGACGGCGAGCGCGGTGCGGGCATCGACGAGAACTACGTCATCTACAACCCGACGTCCGACCCCGTCGAGGTCGACGTGCTGTTCCTCGGCATCCCCGTCCCGGCGTTCGTCGAGGCCATCGAGGTGCCGGCGCGCGAAGCGGTCGTGTTCGATGCCGACACCGTCGCCGACCTCCCCGAGGGAGGGCACACCGCCGTGTTCGCCACCGCCGACGGCACCTCGTCGGTGGTCGTCGACCGCGTGATGACCGAGCGGGTCGGTGACGCGACCGGCACCGGGGTGCTCACCGGCGCGGTGTTCCGCCAGGACGGGTACGCGCCACGCACGTGGTACGTCCCCGAGGGCCCGAATGCGCCGACCGAGGCCGCGCTCGTCGTGCACAACGCCGACAACTCACCCGGCACGCTCTCGGTGTTCGCCGTCGGCCGGTCCGGTCCGGTGCCCGTCGAGGGCCTCGTCGACGTGCCGTACGCGGCTGCGCAGCGGATCACGATCGACCTCGTCGACCCGCTCGTGCTCGGTCGTCAGCTGGTGATCGAGGCGACGACCAACGTCCTGGTCGAGCGGTCGTTCCCGAACGGCGTGGGCGAGCTCAGGACCCCATCGTGGGCGATCCCGGCCGGATGAGCACGGCGACGGACGAGCGAGTGGGCCGATGGACCGACTGATCCTCGCCGTCGTCGTCGTGATCGTCGCCGCCGCCATCGGCGAGGTGGTGCGGCGCCGTCGTGTCGCGGACCCGCCGACACAGGCCCGCTACGAGGCGCCCAGCCAGCTCGATCGCGCCGACTTCGACGGCGACGGCTGGTTGATCGCGGTGTTCACGTCCGATTCGTGCTCGACGTGCGCCGACGTCGTCCGCAAGGCCGAGGTCGTGCGCAGCGACGACGTCACGGTCCAGGCGGTGTCGTTCCAGGCCGGACGCGACCTCCACGAGCGCTACGACATCGACGCGGTTCCCTGCCTCGTGATCGCCGATGGTGAGGGTGTCGTGCACCGCGCCTTCATCGGGCCGGTCACCGCCACCGACCTGTGGGCCGCGGTCGCCAACGCCCGCGAGCCGGGCAGCATCGACACGTCGGGCGGGTGCGCCGACCACTGAACGGCCCCGACGGGCCTCAGTCGGTGCTTAGGCGCACGAGCCACGGCCGCAACCCGAAGCACGCGACCGCCAGAGCGGCCATGACCGACAGTGCGATCGGCTTGGTCCGCGCGAGCCGCACGATCAGGACCACGCCGACGACGATGCCGACCAGTGCGCCGACACCGATCAGCCATCGGCGGCCGATGCCACGACGCAGCGCCAGCCCGTCGACGACCGCGAACGCCCCGAGGAACGTGAGGGATGCGGCCTCGACCAGCGACGACAGCGAGCCCGTCACGGCGAGGACGGCGGCGACGACCGCGATCGCCATCACGGCTCGATCGGGGACACCGTTCGAGTTCTCGTGGTCGACCCATCCCGGCAGCTCGCCGTCGTCGGAGACCCGCTCCGCGAGCTTCGCGGTGGAGAACAGCGTCGAGTTGATGGCGGCCGCCGTGGCGAACGCTGCCGCGACGGTCATCGCCGCCAGCCCGGCCGGCCCGGCGAGCTCGTCGCCGGCCGACGCGAGCGCCACCGTCCGCTCCGCGATCGCACCGTCGGCGCCGAGCACCATCGTGGCACCGAGTGCCACCAGCACGTAGATCGCCACCACGACCACCGACGACCACACGAGCACCGGCCGCAACGTCCGCGCCGGGTCCTCGAGGTCGTCGTAGTCGTAGGTGAGCAGCTGGAAACCCTCGTAGGAGACGAAGATCGCAGCCGCACCCGACAGGGCGGCAACCGGCCCGTGTGACGTGTCGCTCGGGGAGAGGGAGGCGGTGTCCCACTTGGTGAGACCCCACAAGGCGAGCGCGAGCAGCGCCAACAGATTGGCCGACACGATCACGATCTCGACCCGCGTGAGCGTGCCGGCACCGGCGAGGATCACAGCGGTCAGGACGGTGAGGACCGCGATCGACAGCCCGCGCGTCAGCCAGGCCGACCCACCGACGGCGTTCGAGACGTACTGACCGAACGCGAAGGCGTACAGCGCCAGGGTCAGGGTGTATGCGATCAGCATCACCCACGACAGCGAGCCGGCCAGGCCCCGTCGGTCGACGTGCTCGAGGAAGGCGAACGCGCCGCCGCCGGTCTCGAACTCGTTCGACAGCGCGGCGTACGCCTCCGCGGTCGAGATCGCGACCACACCGGCGATCACGAAGGCGAGCCAGGTCCAGCGTCCGGCGGCCTCGACGACGACACCGAGGGCGACGTAGATGCCGCCGCCCACCATGCCGCCCACGACGAGCGCGGCCATCGACGGCCAGCGCAACCCGGCGGACGACGAACTCATCGCCCGGGGATTCCCCTGGCGACGAGCATCGAAACGACGGATCAGTCGGGGATCGGCAGCACGTTGGCGTCGAGCTGCTCGTCGACGCCGCTCTCGTCGAGACCCCGCTGGATCAGCTTCGCGACGGTCGGACCGTCGATCGTCTCCTGCTCGAGCAGGGCATCGGCGATCAGCTCGAGGCCACGCCGGTGCTTGTCGAGCAGGTCGTGGGCTCGCTGCTCCTGGTCGTGCAGGATCTTGGCGATCTCGTCGTCGAGCAGCTTGGCGGTCTCGTCGGAGTACTCGCGACCCTGCGACATCAGGTCCTCGCCGAGGAAGACCTGCTGCTGGCTGTGCCATGCCATCGGGCCGACGGCGTCGCTCATGCCCCACTCACGCACCATGCGCCGCGCGATGTTGGTGGCCTGTTCGAGGTCGTTGGCGGCGCCCGAGTTGAGATGCCCGAAGACGATCTTCTCGGCGACCCGACCGCCCATCGCCTTGCAGATGGTGTCGAGGAAGTAGTCGCGGGAGTAGGTGTGACGCTCGGCCGGCAGGCTCCAGGTGACACCGAGCGCCATGCCGCGCGGCAGGATCGTCACCTTGTGCAGCGGGTCGCCGTGCGGCAGCACCACCGACAGCAGGGCGTGGCCGCCCTCGTGGAACGCGGTCGCCCGCTTCTCCTCGGCGGTCATGATGACCGATTCGCGCTGGGCGCCGAGCACGACGCGGTCGCGAGCGTTCTCGAAGTCGATCCGCTCGATCTGCTTCGAACCGCGACGGACCGCGATCAGGGCCGCCTCGTTGACGAGGTTGGCGAGATCGGCACCGGCCATGCCGGGGGTCGCCCGAGCCATCGTCTCGAGCTCGACGTCGGGGCCCATCCGCTTGTCGCGGCTGTGCACCTCGAGGATCGCCTTGCGCTCCTCGTACTCGGGCAGCGGCACGACGATCTGGCGGTCGAAGCGGCCGGGGCGGAGCAGGGCCGGATCGAGGATGTCGGGCCGGTTCGTCGCCGCCATGATGACGATGCCCTCGGAGGTCTCGAAGCCGTCCATCTCCGACAGCATCTGGTTGAGGGTCTGCTCACGCTCGTCGTGGCCGCCGCCGAGGCCGGCGCCACGCTTGCGGCCGATCGAGTCGATCTCGTCGATGAAGATGATCGCCTTGCCCATGCGGCGGGCCTGCTGGAACAGGTCGCGCACGCGGCTGGCGCCGACGCCGACGAACATCTCCATGAAGTCGGAGCCGGTGACGCTCAAGAACCCGACTCCCGCTTCGCCGGCGACGGCGCGGGCGAACAGGGTCTTGCCGGTACCCGGGGGGCCGACCAGCAGGATGCCCTTGGGCACCCGGGCGCCGATCTCGCGGAAGCGCTCGGGCATCCGCAGGAAGTCGACGACCTCGTTGATCTCCTGCTTGACGCCTTCGTAGCCGGCGATGTCGGTGAACGTGGTGCTCGGCTTGTCGGCGTCGTACGACTTGGCACGGCTGCGCCCGATCGACATGACGTTGCCCATCTGTCCCTGTGCCCGGCGCTGGAGCCACACGAAGAAGGCGATGATCAAGATGACCGGCAGGAGCAGGCCGAGGATGTTGAGCAAGAAATTCGAGCTCGGCGGCGAGAAGTCGTAGTCGGCGACGTTCTCGCGGATGATGGCGAGGTCGGTGTCGTTCGGGCCGTCGGCGCTGCCGGTCGTGTTGAAGCGGGTGCCGTCGGTCTCCTCGCCGACGATCTTGCCGGTCTGGTTCTCCCACTCGACCTGGGCGACGTCGCCGCCCTCGACGAGGGTGATGAACTCGGAGTACGGGATCTCCTCGCCGTTGTCGTCCCCGGTGAGCGCAGGGACGAGCACGATGGTGAGGAACAGGCCGACGACGATCCAGGGCAGCCAGCGCTTGACCCACGTCGGGGTCTCGCGACCCTCGTCACCGCCGCCGCTCGGGCGCCGCTCCGGTCGCTCGGGGCGTGGTCCGGGCGAGCGCCCGTGCCCCGGTGGCGGTGGGGGAGGAGGCGGGGGCAGCTTGTCCATACACCAATCCTACGGCGATGGGTCAGATTTTGGAGGCAGTCTTCGTGCGCGCCGCCGCCGGCGTCGTCGGCTCTCAGCTGGTGCTCAGGGCACGCCGTGGACATCCCCCACGAACACCACCACGAACATCACCACGAACATCACGGGGATCCGGCACGAACATGACGGGGATCCGGCACGAAAATCCACCATCGGCGGTCGGTGACCGCGTACCGTGGCCGTCGTGGCGAGACTGTGTTCACGGACGGGCTGCAGCGAGCGGGCCGAGGTCACCCTCACGTACGAGTACGCGACGGCGCACGCCTGGCTCGACGACCTGTCCGCCGAGCGTGACCCCCATGCCTACGACCTCTGTGCCCGCCACGCGGGACGCATGACCCCGCCGCACGGGTGGCGCCTGCGCGACCGCCGCCACGATCACGACCGCACGTCGCTGATCGCCGTCTGACGGTCCCGCAGCCGACACGGCTCACAGCCCGACACATCTCGTAGCCCGACACAGTCGGGGCGGTACCCTCAACCGCCGTGCCCGCACCGATCCGGATCTCCGTCGCCGCGTGGGCGCTCGCCTGGGTCGCCGGCGGGCTCGTCCTCGGCGGCATCGCGCTCTCGGCGATGGGCGCCGACTTCGACGCCGGCCTCACGACCCGTGAGCTCGCCGTCGCCGCCGTGCTGTCGTGGTCCGCGTTCGCCGTCGCGCTGTGGGTCGTCAGCACACGGGCCGGCACCGGCGATCTGGTCGACGACTACGTGGTGCGGTTCCGGCCGGTCGATCTCGTCTGGCTGCCGATCGGGGTCGCCGCACAGCTCGTCGCCATCCCGGTGCTGTACTGGCCGCTCCAGCAGGTCTGGCCCGACACGTTCTCCGAGGCGAAGCTCGAGGAGCGGGCGATCGAACTGGTCGATCGCGCCGAGGCGAGCAGCACGTTCTGGCTCCTCGCGATCGTCGTCGTCCTCGGTGCGCCGCTGTTCGAGGAGCTCGTCTACCGCGGCCTGCTGCAGCGGTCGTTCGTCGCGTCGTTCGGTCGCTGGCTCGGGGTGGTCGCGGCCGCGGCGTGGTTCAGCCTGATCCACCTCGCGCCGGTCGAATACCCCGGGTTGTTCGTCGCCGGGCTCCTGTTCGGGGTCGCGGCCGTCGTGGGCGATCGGCTCGGCCCGGCGATGCTGGCCCACGCGGCGTTCAACGCGACCGGTCTCGCGCTCGCCGCCGGCTGGATCTGACCGCCGGAACCCGACCCGGCGGGCCGGCGCCGCAGGCCCCGGTTGACGGGTCCGGGCGCCGATCTGCTGACACAATGGGCGGTCGCGTATGACGGACCAACTCGATCTCACCGAAGCGACCGATCCGGGCGTCGACGACGGGCTGCCCGACGGCGAGCTCGACGGCGACCCGACCGGCGAGGTCGCCGCCGCCCGAGACCCGTGGCGCCCGAAGTTCGTCCGTCGCGTCAGGGCCTGGTGGGAGCGGCCGTGGACCGACGACCGCATCGTGAGGTTCGCCTGCACCGTCGTGGCGCTCGGCGTCACGACGTACGTGATGATGAACGTCGTCCACCTCAGCCCGCTGCCGGGGCGCGACCTCGTCTTCGACGACACCACCCCGACGGGCGGCGACTTCGGCGCCCACGTCTGGGGTCCGGCGTTCCTGCGCGACCACCTGCTCGGATCGTTCCGCCTCAACGGCTGGTCCATGGACTGGTACGCCGGTCTCCCGGTCTATCGCTTCTACATGGTGCTGCCGGCGATCGGGGTGCTGATCGCTGACACCGTGCTCCCGTACGGCGTGGCGCTGAAGCTGGTCTCGGTGCTCGGCCTCGTGACCCTGCCCGCGGCGTGCTGGGCCTTCGGACGGCTCGGCGACTTCCGCTACCCGATGCCCGAGCTGTTCGCCTTCGCCGGGCTGTCGTTCGCGCTCGACGAGAGCTTCTCGATCTACGGCGGCAACCTCAAGTCGACGATGGCCGGCGAGTTCTCGTTCTCGATCGCCCTGTCGATCGCCGTGCTCGCGCTCGGGGTGCTCGCCGCCGGGCTCCGGACGGGCAAGTACCGGGTGTGGGCGCCGGTCCTGATCGCCGCCGCGTGCGTGTCGCACGGCATCGTCCTCATCTACGTGGCGGTCTCGGCGTTGGTCTTCTGCGTGATCTGGATCGACCGCCAGCGCCTCAAGTACGTCCTCACGACCGGTCTCACGAGCCTGCTGCTGCTCGCATGGTGGGTGCTCCCGTTCCTCTGGGACCACGACTACCAGACCGACATGAAGTACGGCGCCGAGACCAACTGGTGGCAGATGTACTTCCCGCTCACGGCACCGCTCGACTTCGTCATCACGATGCTCGCAGTGATCGGGTTCGGCTTCGCGATCGTCAAGCGCCAACTGAACGGTGCGGCCCTCGGCGTGATCGGCCTCGTGTTCGTCGCGTTCGTCTACTTCGCCAAGGACAGCCTCCCCGGGCTCGGCCTGCTCTGGAACCCGCGCGTGCTGCCATGGCTGTACCTCGTGCGCTACCTGCTGATGATGATCGGCGCGTTCGAGCTGCTCTCCCTGTTCTGGAACGCGATCCGCGACCGGCGGGCGAACGCGGAGCCGTCGACGATCGAGTCGACCGCGCTCGCCGCGATCCCGGCCGTGTCGGTGCTGCTCGTGCTCGGCTTCATGTTCCAGGAACTGCCCGGCGACGGCACCAAGGTGCTCGACGACGGCACGTCGGTGTACGCGTGGGGTCCGATCGCGGCCACGTCGACGAACACCGACGCGCAGGGGGACGGCTGGTCGCGCTACAACTTCCTCGGGTACGAGGGTCGCGGCGCCCAGTACACCGAGTACCGCAACGTGGTGCTCACCATGCAGGGGCTCGGCGACGACCCGGCGCACGGTTGCGGACGAGCCCAGTGGGAGAACAACAGCGACAACGGTCAGTACGGCACGACGATGGCGCTGATGCTCCTGCCGTTCTGGACCGACGGCTGCATCGGCTCGATGGAGGGGCTGTTCTTCGAGGCCTCCGGCACGACGCCGTACCACTTCATCGCCACCGCGGCCATGTCCGAGCAGTCGTCCAACCCGGTGCGCGAGCTGCGCTACACCAACAACGACGCGTCGGTCGGGGTGCCCCAGCTGCAGGCGCTCGGCGTGAAGTACACGATGGCACGGACCGACGCGGCCAAGAACGAAGCCGCCGCCCACCCCGATCTCACGCTCGTGGCCGAGAGCGGGCCGTGGGAGATCTACGAGGTCGCGAACTCCGACGTCGTGGTGCCGCTCGCGGTCCAGCCGGTCGTGGTGAAC
>JAUHYJ010000696.1 GCA_030425785.1 Acidimicrobiia bacterium
ACTATGTCGACTTCCTGCATCTGGCGCGATCAGCCGACGGCACGTGGCGGATCGTCGACATCATGTTCCACGGTCGCGGCTCCTAGCCGCTCCCGTCCCGTCGATGGCCATCGCAGAGCGGAGTGGTCGACCCGCGCGCTCTAGGTTGAGGTCGTGACGGCGTGGACCCACGAGGCGTTGACCTACGAGACGATGGTTCGCCAGGGGCTGTCGTCCCGCCGATCCGTCGGGGTGGCCGACGGCGTGCGATCGGTGCTGGCGCTGCAGGCTCAGGAGCCGGCTGCGCCGTACGTGGCGCTGTGGAATCGCATCGACGGCTTCGACCCGAACGACCTCGACCGAGCCTTCGCCGACGGTGAGATCGTCAAGGCATCACTCTTCCGGTTCACGCTGCACGCCGTCGCGGCCGGCGACGTCCCGTGGGCGCGGGCTGCGATGCGCCGTCGCGTCCGCGACGCCGGCTACCACGACATCCTCGACGACATCGGACTGAAGACGGAACGGGTCAATGCGATCCTCGAGCGGCTGTCGACGGCGCTCGACGAACCACGGAGCGCCGCAGCGATCGAGAAGATGCTCGCCGAGACCACGCCCGAGGCCGACGACCCTGCTCGACTGTGGTCGGCACTGCGCGCGGTCGGCGCATTCCGGAACGCTCCGACGACCGACCCGTGGTCGTTCGGCCGACAACCGGCGTTCCTCCCGTGCACGGCGGCGGCCGACGACGACGTCGCTGCGACCGGCGAACTCGTGCGTCGCTACCTCGCTGCGTTCGGGCCGGCGACGGTCGCCGACCTGTCGCAGTTCACGATCCTCAAGCGATCGTCCCTCAAGCCGGTGGTCGAGGCGATGGCCGACGTCGTTGCGGTGGCCGGGCCCGACGGCGCGAAGCTCGTCGATCTGGCGGATCGAGATCCGCGCTCGGACGTCGACCTGGCGACGCTGCCACCGCGACTGTTGGGGATGTGGGACAGCGTGCTCCTCGCCTACCACGACCGATCGCGCGTCATCCCCGACGAGCACCGCACGCACGTGATCCGGCGGAACGGTGATGTCCTCCCGACCGTTCTGGTCGGAGGTCTCGTCCGGGGTGTGTGGCGCGCGACCGGCGACGCGATCGAGGTCCGGGCGCTCGAGCCGCTGGCCGACGCGACCCTCGAGAGCCTCGACGTCGAGGCGCGCGACCTGCGGCGATTCCTGGCCGACCGGGAGCCGACCGTGTTCTCCCGGGTCGGGCAATGGTGGGATCGTCTGCCCAACGGCCCGACGATCACCATCGGCGCCTGAGGCCCGCGCTCGCTCGTGGGGGCCGGGCACGCGCGGAGGACGCCGGGCTTCAGGCGACGGCCCGGACTCGCTGCCGCCTAGTCGCCGCCCGCACTCGCGCATCGACTCCTCCGGCGGTCGGGTACGACCACGCCGCCTGACACGTCGGCGCGCCACTCGACGGCATCCGGGGAACCCCCGAGCCGGGTCGACGAACCTCGTACCTCTGTGACGGCTCCCAAGAACTGTGTGACACCCCTGTGCGCATGATGGGGGCATGTCCGATCGGGGGTTGGCGCAGGCGTTGGCGGTGCTCACGACCGCCGACGTGCGTGGTGCGGACAGCGGCGGGTGTGCGGATCTGTTGGCGGCGATCAAGCGGGCCCGGGGCTGGCTGGACGCGACCGAGACCCAGGTGACGTCGCGGCTGCGCGAGCTGCACGACACGGTCGGTGCGATGCCGGCTGCCGATCAGCACACCCGCTGCGGTGGGGTGTCAGCCGCGGAGGGCAAGCGCAAGGACCGACGGGCCGAGGCGGTCGAGCAGGCACCGTCGTTCGGGCGGGCGTTGGGCGACGGGGCGATCACCGCCGAGCACGTCGACGCCCTCGCCAACGCCACCACCAAGCTCGACGACGACGTCACGGCCGACCTGTTCGCCCGCGAGGACGACCTCCTCGCCGACGCAACACGAATGTCCCCCGAACAGTTCGCCCGCTCGTGTCGCGACCTGGCACGACGACTCGAACGCGACGCCGGGCTCGAACGCAACCGGCGCCAACGCCGCGACACCTTCCTGTCCCGCCGGCTGAACGCACAGACCGGCATGATCGAAGGACGCTTCGCGTTCCACCCCGAACTCGCCAACCAGGTCTTCGGCGCCGTCGACCGCGAAGTCGCCGCCATGATCGCCGAGGGCGAACGACGCGGCGAGGCCGGGTACGTCGACCGGCGCGTCGACCGCAACCGGCTCGCCGCCGAAGCGCTCGGCCGGCTCGTCGCCAGCGGACACGACCGGGTCCGGCCGCTGGTCGCCGACATCACCTTGCTCG
>JAUHYJ010000697.1 GCA_030425785.1 Acidimicrobiia bacterium
GACCGAGCTCGCCGAGGCGGTGGCGGACGAGGTACTCGACCGCCTTGACGTCGTGCCGCGTGACGGACTCCTTCTCGGCGAGCCAGTCGATCTCGGCCTGGCCGAAGTCGAGGTACAGGCTGCGCAGCCGCGCCTTGTCGTCGTCGCCGATCGGCGACGTGCCGAACAGCGACCGGTCGGTGAGGGCGATCAGCCACTCGACCTCGACCTCGACGCGGGCTCGGTTGAGGCCGGCCTCGGAGAGGTGGTCGGCGAGCACGCCGACGGCGGCGCGGTAGCGGCCGTCGAGAGGGCTCAGCGGCTGAGGGGGAAGAGAGGTCACGGTGCTCCCGGTCACATCGCGGGTCGGATCGCGGGTTCGAGCTGCCGGAAGAGCGCCCGGCTCGCGCTCTCGATCATACCGAGCACCTCGTCGAACATTCCGGGGCCGGCATAGTACGGATCGGGAACGTCGCTCGTGCGGGCATCGGGATCGAACGAGAGCAGCAGCGCGAGCGCGTCGACGTCGCCGTCGTTGCGCGCCCAGCCGCGCAGGATCCGCTCGTGCGTCCGGTCGAGCGAGACGACCAGGTCGCTGCGGGAGAAATCCGCCAAGGTGAACTGCCGGGCGCGGTGGTGGGTGCCGTCGTAGCCGCGTCTGGCGAGCGCGTCGACGGTGCGCTGGTCGGCGCGCTCGCCGACATGCCAGTCGCCGGTGCCGGCGCTGGTGGATGCCACGCGGTCGCCGAGCCCCGCGGCATCCGCGGCGGCACGGAACACCACATCGGCCATCGGCGAGCGGCAGATGTTGCCGGTGCAGACGAACACGACCCGGAAGGGGTCGGCGGCACCGCTGGTCATGCTTTCCATTGTGTTGATTTCGTCGGTCTGTGCACAGGGCGGCGGATGCCCGAGATGAGGAAAAGTTCACCGGAATCTCATCCGGCACCCTTCCGACCGTCCACCCGCGCACCCTAGGTTGACAGAGGGGCCGGTCGGCTCCGTTCCCACGAGGAGGATCCGTGCCACGTCTTTCCCCACGCGCCGCAATCGTCGCTCTGACCGCAGCCGCGCTCGCCGTCACCGGGTTCGTCGCCCCGGCGGCCGCCACTGCCGCCGAGCCCACCGAGCCGTTCATCAGCGAGTACGTCGAGGGCTCGTCGAACAACAAGGCCATTGAGATCTACAACCCGACCGGGTCGGCGATCGATCTCGCCGCGGGGCAGTACAACATCCAGCAGTTCTCGAACGGCAGCAGCTCGGCCGGCATCACGATCAACCTGACCGGAACGGTCGCACCGGGCGACGTGTACGTCGTGGCCCACTCGTCCGCCGCACCGGCCGTCACGGCCATCGCGGATCAAACCAGCGGCGCCGGCCTGTTCAACGGGGACGACGCACTCACGTTGCGCAAGAACACGACCGTCATCGATTCGTTCGGTCAGGTCGGCGTCGATCCGGGGAGCGCTTGGTCGGCGAACGGCGTCACCACCCTCAACAGCACGCTCGTTCGCGCCGCCGACGTCTGCGTCGGAGACACGGTGGTCGACGACCCCTTCGACCCGTCCGTCGAGTGGACCGGCTTCCCGCAGGACACGTTCAGCGGCCTCGGTTCGCACACCGCGGACTGCGGCGACGTCGAGCCGCCCGAGCCGACCGTCGTGATCAACGAGTTCTCGGCCTCGACCACGGGTGTCGACGTCGAGTACCTCGAGCTGCTCGCCACCGGCACGAGCGACCTCTCCGACTACGCGGTGGTGCAGATCGAGGGCGAAGCGGGCGCTACGAGTGCGCCGATCGGCACGATCGACAGCGTCACGACCTTCCCGGCACCCGACGCCGACGGCCGCTCCCTGGTCTCGCTTCCGGCCAACGAGCTCGAGAACGGCACGATGTCGCTGCTTCTGGTCACCGGCTTCAGCGGGGCCGAGGGCAACGACCTCGACACCGACGACGATGGTGTGCTCGACGTGACGCCGTGGACCGCGATCGTCGACGCCGTCGCGGTCAACGACGGCGGCAGCGCGACCGACATCACCTACGGCGGCGTGACGCTCACCGTGGGCTACGACGGTCTGGCCTTCGCGCCCGGCGGCGCATCACGCATCCCCGACGGCGTCGACACCGACACAACCGCCGACTGGATGCGCAACGACTTCGAACTCGCCGGAATCGAGGGTTTCCCCGGCACACTCATCGACGGCGAGGCCGTCAACACGCCGGGTGCCGTGAACGCCACCGAGATCGTGGTCGACCCGGGTGACGGCGATGCCGACTGCGAGACCGCGGTCGTGACCATCGGCTCGGTGCAGGGCTCGGGCGCCGCGTCGCCCGTT
>JAUHYJ010000698.1 GCA_030425785.1 Acidimicrobiia bacterium
GACGCAGCTCGGCACGCTCATCCGGGCGATGATCTCGGCGACCGCCGAGACCGGCCGGATCGGCATGATCAACCACGACGCGGAGGCACTCGCCGAGTTCCGGCGCTTCAACTACGAAGAGGTCTACCTCCGGCCCGCGTCGAAGGCGCAGGCCGATGCGGTGATCGCCATGCTGCGCGCACTCGTCGAGCACTACGCGGCCGTGCCGGTCCTGCTGCCGGACGGCGACCAGCTCGATGCAGGGTCACCCGAGGCGTACCGCACCGCCGTCGGGTACGTCGGCGGCATGACCGACCGCTTCGCCTGTCGGCAGGCGATGGCGCTGCTCGACTGGGAGCGTGACCGGCTCCCCGTCGGCATCGACATCTGAGCAGCGACCGCAGTGCCGGACGCGAACGAGCGGGGCGCCGAAGCACCCCGCTCGTCCCGGTTCCGGTGGCGCCCAGGGCGCCGTGACGTCAGCCCAGCGGGTTGACGTCGATGACCTTGCGGCCCTTGCGCTCGCCGAACTTGACCGAACCGTCGATGAGCGAGAACAGCGTGTCGTCGCCACCCTTGCCGACGTTCTTGCCGGGGTGGAACCTCGTGCCGCGCTGGCGGATGAGGATCGTGCCGGCGGTGATCTTGGTGCCGTCGTAGACCTTCACGCCCAGACGCTGGGCATTGGAGTCACGACCGTTGCGGGTTGAACCGCCACCCTTGGTCTTCGACATGGTTCAGCTCCCTTCGGATCCCGTCGTCACTTGGAGATCGAGGTGATCTCGACGACGGTGTAGTTCTGACGATGGCCGTAACGACGGCGCTGGTTGGTGCGGCGCTTGTAGGTGAACCCGTTGATCTTCGGGCCCTTGGTGGTGCCGACGATGCGGCCCGTCACCGAGGCGCCCTTGAGCGCATCGGCGCCGGCGATCACGTCGTCGCCGTCGACGAGGAGGACGGGGGTCAGCGAGACCTCGCTGCCCTCGTCACCGTCGAGCAACTCGAGCGCGACCTGCTGGCCCTCGGTCACCTTCTCCTGCTTGCCGCCAGAGGCGATCACTGCGTACATAGCTTGAGAGATGCTATCTAGCGCCCGTGGCACTCCCAACCGGGTCACCGCGACGTTCCGTCCCGACCCGTGGTGGTGATCTCGTAGTGACGGACCAGGAACGCACGCTCGTCGAGCCGCTTGCGCCGCATCCAGCCGGTGACCTCGTCGTTGCCCTTGCTCGCGTTGCACGACCGGCATGCCGGCACCACGTTGTCGAACGTGTAGCGCCCGCCGCGCGAGATCGCGAGCACCGTGTCCTTCTGGAGCGCGACGCCGGTGGCACCGCAGTACGCGCACGCACCCCATGCGTCGAGCAGCACCTGCCACTCGTCGGCGGTGAGATCGTTGTCGCGGGACGCGACCCTGCGGCGGCGTTTGCGGGCGAGACGCGCACGACGGGTGTTCGAGGCCATCGATCAGAGCGCCGTGGTCATGCCGCCGTCGACGATCAACTTCTGGCCGGTGACGTAGCCGGCCTCGTCGGACGCGAGGAACACCGCGGCGGCGGCGATCTCGGCCGGCTCACCCCACCGCCCGAGCGGCGTGCGGGAACGGACCATTGCGTCGAACTCGGGATCCTCGACGAGCGGGGTGTTCATCTCCGTCGCGACGTAGCCGGGTCCGATGGCGTTCACCGTGATCCGATCGGGCGCGAGCTCGACCGCCAACGCCTTGGTCAGCGCGTCGACACCACCCTTGCTCGACACGTACGCGGGGATCGTCGGCCGGGCGACCGTTCCCATGATCGACGCCGTGTTGATGATCCGCCCGGCGCCGAGTGCGCGCATGTGCGGCACGGCCGCCTTCGACAGGGCGAACACGACGTCGAGGTTGACGTGCAGGACCCGCCGCCACTCGTCGACGTCGAACTCGCCGAGCGGTGCGCGGCTGTTGATTCCGGCGTTGTTGATCAGGATGTCGAGTCGACCGGCCGTGTCGGCCACCCAACCGACGCCGGCGATCGCGTCGTCGAGGTCGGCGAGGTCGCCGGCTCGACCGGATGCGGCGAGGCCCCGACCGGTGAGGTCGGTGACGCGATCGTGGACGTCGGCGGTGCTGCGACCGGTGATGACCACGTGGGCGCCCTGCCCCGCCATCGCCTCGGCCATCGCCCAGCCCAGGCCGCGCGTCGAGCCCGTGATGAGCGCCACCTTGCCGTCGAGCCGGAACATGTCCCGGTTCTAGCAGGAGCGACCGTGCGACCGGTGGCTCGCCCCCGTCGCACGGTTCAGCAGTCGGCGCCGTCGGCGTAGACCGGACGGTGACGTTCGTCCGAGAGTTCGA
>JAUHYJ010000699.1 GCA_030425785.1 Acidimicrobiia bacterium
CTTCGCTGCGACGATCGGCGTCAGCCTGTTCTTCGTCCTCCACATCGTGCAGGTCGGGCGCGCCGGATGGAACAACCTGCGCTCGATGATCACCGGCTACTCGATCGAGGAGGTCTCCGATGAGCGATGACGACACCACCGCTCCGGTCGACGGACACGTCGATGATGACGTCGACGAGCCCGTCGATCAGCGTGCCACCGAGCTGCGATCGCAGGTCGACGAGCTGCCGACCGTCCCGTGCGACCAGTACCGTCGCCGCTCTCGGCGGTCGTTCCTGACCGGCGCGGCCGGGGTGCTCGTCGCGGGCGGTTTCTGGCGCTGGGTCCAGAACCAGGACACCGACGACGGCATCCCGCAGGTGCTGCGCAACCAGCTCGAGCGGAACGAATCGATCTGGTCGGCGCTGCCGGCGCGGTCGGCTCCCGAGTACGACATCGCCGATGCGTCGCCGATCCGGGTCAACGGCACGATCGGACTCGACGACGACGTCGACGTCGACGGGTGGACGTGTCGCGTCGAGGGCCCGAACGGTGAGCTGCTCGACGTCGTCGACCTGTCGGTGTTCGAGGACCTCCCTCAGCGCGATCTCGTGATCGAACACAAGTGCATCGAGGGCTGGTCGAACATCACCCACTGGGGTGGCGCGCGGTTCTCCGACTTCCACGCCCGCTACGCCGATCAGGTCGGCGACGTGCCGTACGTCGGGCTCGAGACACCGGACGGCGACTACTACGTCGGGTGGGACATCGACTCGATCCTGCACCCCCAGACGCTCTTGGCGCTGCGGGAGCACGGCGAGCCGCTGGCGCCCGAACACGGTGCTCCGCTGCGGCTGGCGACCCCGAACAAGTACGGCATCAAGACGATCAAACGGATCGGCGTGATCCGCTACACGTACGAGCGTCCCGCCGACTACTGGGCCGAACGTAGCTACGACTGGTACGCCGGGCTGTGAGCGGCCGCATGGTCGCGGTCGTCGGATTGGTCGCGATCGCGTTCGTCGTCGGCGTGGCCGCGCTGACCGGCCGCGACGAGCCCGACCCATCCGCTGCTGTCGCCGAGCCGGCGCCCGCTTCGGCGCTCGAGCCCGTACCGACACGCACCCAGCCCACTGCGACGACGCCGGCCACGACCGCGGCTCTGCCCGATCTGCCCGATCTGCCCGATCGTGGCGCGCACCCCGAGCTCCGGCGGATCGATGGCTGGTTGCAGAGCGAGGTCACCTCGCTGGAGGAGCTGCGGGGCCAGGTCGTCGCCGTCCAGTTCTGGACGTTCGGCTGCTCGAACTGCAAGGCAACGCTGCCCCACATGCAGGCGTTGTACGACGCCTACCACGACCAGGGGCTCGAGATCGTCGGCATCCACGCACCGGAGTTCTCGTTCGAGGCCGAGGTCGACAACATCGTCGAAGCTGCGGACGAGCTGGGCGTGACGTGGCCGATCGTGCTCGACACCGACAAGCGCACGTTCCACCACTGGCAGGAGGGCGACCGTGCGTTCTGGCCCCGGATCTATCTGCTCGACCGGGACGGCCACGTTCGCTACGACCACATCGGTGAGGGCCGCTACGACGAGATCGACGCCGCCGTGCGCGCCCTGCTCGCCGAACCGGCCTGATGCTCCCCGCCTTCCTCGAGGGCGTCCGGTCGTTGGTGCAGCCGTGCACCGTGTTGCTCGTCGCACCCATCGTCGCGGTCGTCGTCGCAGCGGGCGCGCGATGGTCCGCGGTCGCGGCGGCCGTCGGGGCCGCTGTCGTCGGTGGGTGGAACCTGGCCGGCGGCTGGTGGTTCCTCCACGGCGACGCGCTGCGGATCGCCGGCGCCGTGTTCGTGGGCATCGTCGGCCTGCTGATCGCAGCACGAGGGGACGAACGACTGCGGCGGTTCGATCGACCGGCGGCCCGCGCCGCACTCGTCGCCGTCGCGTCGGTGCTGGCCACGCTGTGGTGGCGGCCGTGCGTCGGCGACGAACTCGGCGCGATCCTCACCGCATCACAAGACGGCATGATCGGCCAAGTGCCGGGGATGACGGCCTACATGCTCGGCACCCTGCTGCCGGTGATCGCCGTCGGCTTTGCTCGTGAGCTGGTGCCCGCCGGCGGCCGCGTCCGGGTCGCGGCGGGCGTCTCGGCGACGACGTTCGCCGTGGTGCTGGGCACGGCCCTGGTGCTCGGGCGCCATGCCGACCTGGTCGGGACGCTCACCCGCTGGTCCGAGGGCTAGCGCGGGTCAACCTCACATGAATCTTGCTGATATGCAGGGGTTTTGTGTTGTGTATCGAACTGATGTTCGATAGAGTAATGGGCATGAT
>JAUHYJ010000056.1 GCA_030425785.1 Acidimicrobiia bacterium
GCCGACGCCGACGACCCGGCCGCCGGTTCGCCGTGGACGGCCACCGATGCGTCACAGCTCGGCTATCGCGTGAAAGAGGTCCTGTTCGGTGTCGACACCGACGCGGTCGGTCGTACCAATCAGGTCACCGGCGAACTGACGATCGAGGGCACACAGGTGACGACCGCATCGTTCACCGTCGACGTCGCCAGCATCGAGAGCGACGACGGCCGCCGCGACGGCCAGTTCCGCGGCCGGATCATGTCGACCGACGAGTTCCCCGAGGCGACCTTCGTCCTGACCGAGCCGATCGAGCTCGGGACCGAGCCGGTCGAAGGTGCGAGCGTCACGACCTCGGCGACGGGCGACCTGACCCTGCGCGGCGTCACCAACACCGTCACCTTCGACGTCGAGGCACAGCTCCAGGGCGGCCGCATCGGCGTGCTCGGCAGCATTCCGGTCGTGTTCGCCGACTACGAGATCGACAACCCGTCGTTCGGCGGCGTCCAGACCGAGGACGAGGGGCTGCTCGAATTCGTTCTCGTGTTCGAGCAGTGACCGCGAGATCGGCGGCCCGTCCGCTCGTGCGGCGCTAGGCGGGTTGGGTCCGGGCCCACGCCGACGACAACGACGCGTACCGCCCGCCGAGCGCGACCAGCTCGTCGTGGGTACCGAGCTCGGCCAGCCGGCCGGCGTCGATCACGGCGATCCGGTCGGCTCGGCGGACGGTGCTCAGCCGGTGGGCGACGACGATCGTCGTCCGGCCCGAGGTGAGCCGCTCGAACGCTTGCTCGACGAGCGCCTCGGTGCCCGGATCGAGGCTCGAGGTCGCCTCGTCGAGCACCAGGACGGCCGGGTCGACCAGGGCAGCCCGCGCGAGCGACACGAGCTGACGCTCGCCGGCCGACAGGCGGGACCCGCGTTCGCGCACCTCGGTGTCGAGACCGTCCGGGAACTGCTCGAACCGCTCGCGGACACCGATCGAGTCGAGCGCGCGGTACAGATCCGCGTCGGACGCGGACGGATCGGCGATGCGGAGGTTGTCGGCGATCGTGCCGTCGAACATGAACCCCTCCTGGGGCACGACGACGATCCGACGGCGGAGCGACGCGAGCGTCGCCTGACGCAGGTCGATGCCCCCGACGGACACCGAACCCTCGCTCGGGTCGTAGAGGCGGGCGATCAGCTTGGCGACCGACGACTTGCCGGCGCCGGTTGGCCCGACCAGGGCGAGCTTCTCACCGGAGGCGATCGTGAGGTCGATGTCGTCGAGGACCCGGGCCGTCGTGCCCGGATACGAGAACGAGACGTGATCGACGACGAGGTCGCCACTCGCCGGCAGGTCGACGGCGCCGGGCGCCTCGTCGAGGTCGGGTGAGGTGTCGAGGATCTGGAACATCTTGTTGAGCGACGCCGTGGCGGATTGCAGCACGTTGTAGAGCTGCGAGAGCTGCTGCACCGGCTCGAACAGACTCGACAGGAGCAGCACGACCGCGACCACCGTGCCGACCGACACCTGGTTGTTGGCGGCGAGCCAACCACCGGCACCGATCGCGATGGCGGTGGCGCACACCCCGAGGAACTCGACGACACCGAAGTACCAGGTGGACACCTTGACGCTGTGGATGTGCGAGTCGTACAGCTCGCGGTTCACGGCACGGAACCGGCGCCGCTGCTCGGGCTCGCGTGCCGACGCCTGGATGACCTGGACCCCGGCGATGTTCTCCTGCATCGACGACAGGTTCTCGCCGACCTTCTCGCGGACGTCGAGATAGGCGACGTTCGACACCCGCTGGAACCGGCGGGTCGCGAGGATCAGTGCCGGCATCACCAGCAGCGAGATCAGGGTCAGCTGCCACGACATGACGAGCAGGACGACGAGCGCGAAGCCGACGAGGATCGTGGCCGACACGAACTGGAGCAGGCCCCACTGCACGAGCTCGGACATCGACTCGATGTCGGCCGTCATGCGCGACACGAGGACGCCGGCCTTGTTGCGGTCGAAGAACGCCAGCGACTGCCGCTGGATGTGCCCGAACAGCCGGAGCCGCAGACTGCGCAGGAAGCCCTCGCCGGTCAGGTTGACGTAGACGTACTGCAGGCGGCTGCCGACGAACGCCACGATCGCGACCACGATGTAGACGCCGATCGCGAGGTTGAGCGCGGCACGGTCACCGTTCGTGATCCCGGTGTCGATGGCGTACCGCAGCAGGAGTGGCCCGATGATGGTGGTGGCCGTGGCGAGCGTCGCGAAGCCCAGGGTCGCGAGTGCGAGCTTGCGCTGGGGGCGCGCGAGTCGGGCCGCCCGCGCCAGGACGCGCTTGGCCTCGTCGCGGTCGAGGCGGTCCTCCTCGTCGACACCGGGCGGGACGCGCATCAGCCGGGCACCCCGGACATGTCGTCCATGTCGTCGTCGGTCGACGCGCCGCCGGTGTCGTCACCGGCAGCATGGGCAGCGGCGGCGGACGCGGCCAGCACCTGTCGGTAGCGCGCGTCGGACGCGAGCAGCTCGTCGTGGGTGCCGTCGGCGACCACTCGCCCGCCGTCGAGCAGCACGACCCGATCGGCCATCGCGATCGTGCCGGCGCGGTGCGCGATCACGATGGTCGTGCGGTCCTGCATCACCGTGCCCATCGCGCCGCGGATCTCGTGCTCCTTGCTCGGGTCGACGGCGCTGGTGGCGTCGTCGAGGATCAGCACGTCGGGGTCGGCCACGACGGCGCGGGCGATCGCGATGCGCTGACGCTGGCCACCCGACAGCGAGAAGCCGCGCTCGCCGAGGATCGTGTCGTACCCGTGCGGCAGCGCGTCGATGAACTCGGCCGCGCCGGCGAGCTCGGCCGCCCGGCGGACCTCGTCGAAGGTCGCGTCGGGATGCGCGAACGCGATGTTCGCGGCGACGGTGTCGTGGAACAGCAGCGTGTCCTCGAACACCAGCCCGACCGAGCGCCGGACGTCGTGGACTGCCATGTCGCGCAGATCGACACCACCGAGCGAGATCGATCCGGCCGACGGGTCGTAGAAGCGGATCAGCAGGCGGGCGATCGTCGACTTGCCGCTGCCGGTCGCGCCGACGACGGCGATCGACGAGCCGGCCGGGACGTCGAACGACAACCCGTCGAGCACGGTGTCGCCGCCGTCGTAGCCGAACGTGACACCCTCGAAGCGCACGTGGCCGGCATCGGTCGGCCGGGCGACGGGCTGGTCGGGGTCGACGACCTCGGGGGTGACGCTCAGCACGTCGTCGATGCGCTCGAGTGCTGCAGCACCGCGCTGCGCGAACGCGACCGTCATGCCGATCGAGCGCAGCGGCCACACGAGCAGCTGGACGTAGAAGTTGAACGCGACGAGGTCGCCGATCGTCATCTCACCGTTGATGACCCGATAGCCGCCCACACCGAGCACGGCGATGAGTCCGATCGACGGGAGCAGTTCGTTGACGGGCAGGTGGGTCGCGCGGATGCGGGCGGCCTTCATCGACGCGCCCTTGATGTCGTCGGCCTCGGTGGCGAGCTTGTCGGCCTGGACCTGCTCGGCGCCGAACCCCTTCACGACGCGGATGCCGGCGACCGTCTCCTCGACGACGTTGGCGAGCTGCGCCTGCTCCTGCTGCACCTCGTGCACCGCCGGGTGGACACGCGTCGAGAAGCGACGGCCGTTGACGTAGATGAACGGCAACGGCAGGAGCGCGAACAGGGCGAGCACCGGGTCCATCACGAACAGGGCGATCACGACGAAGGTGATGAGGAAGAAGTTCGACACCGTGATCGGGATCATCACGACGAACGCCTGGATCTGGTTGAGGTCGCTCGAGCCCCGGCTCATGAGCTGACCGGTCTGGGCCCGGTCGTGGAACCCGATGTGCAGGCCGAGGATGTGGTCGAGCAACTGCTCGCGGAGGCGACGCTCGACCAGGCGGCTCTGCGAGAACGCGATGAAGCGCCGCAGCGCCGTGAAGGTGCCGGTGACGAGGCCGGCGCACCCGATCCAGATCGCCCACTTCCAGGCGCTCTCCTCACCGAGGATCGCACGGTCGATGGCGAGGCGCGTGAGCTGTGGGATCGCCACCTTGCCGAGCGTCCACATCAACCCGACGGCGATGCCGAGCCCCAACCCGACCCACTGACGCCGGAGTAGGGCGAGCAGCGGCTTCCACGGCGCGCTGGATGGCGCGCGATCGGGGGGTCGTTCGTCGTCGGTCACGTGGCGATCCACGCTACCGAGCGCTCACGCCGACCGCAGTGTCGGTTGCCCGTTGGACGAACGGACGCCCCGGTCAGCCGCCGAGCAGCTCGCGGACACGCTCCTTCGGCCGGCCGATGATGGCGGTCGAGTCGGTGACGACGAGCGGGCGCTGCATGATCATCTTGTTGGCGGTGATGACGTCGACGATCTGGTCGACGGTCTGCACGTCGTCGTCGGACAGCTCGAGCTTCTTGAAGAGGCTGTCACGCCGGACGAGGTCGGTCGGCGGGTCCTCGAGCTTGGCGATGATGTCGCGCAGGGTGTCCGCGTCGGGCGGGGCCTTGCGGTAGATCACGATGTCGGCGTCGACGCCCAGTTCTTCGGCAATGCGCACGGCATTGGTCGACGAGTTTCAATTCGGGTTGTGGTAGATCGTCACGGTGCTCACGGCGCGACACGGTAGCGCCCGGCTGCGTGGCCCGGGATCTCCGGGATCTCCGTGACACCCCTGCCGTAGGGTGGCGGTCGCCGACTTCCCTCAGCCGTACGCCCACCCCGGGCGCGACCCGCCGAGGTGAACCATGTCCGCTCCCCTCCCCCGCCGCGTGCCCCGTGCGCGCATCGACCCGATCGACGACGCGCGCCGGGCGCGCACGCTGATCGACGCTGTGGTCGCCGTGCCACTGCGACCCGAGACGATCGTCGTCGTGCTCGACGACGCCCACTGCGGCCTCGGCATCGTCACCGTCGACGGTGCCGGCGACCCCGAGCGCACCGTCGCCGTCGTCGAGGTGCTCGCGGTGCCGGGCCTGTTCGACGGCGAGGCCGGCGCGCTGCTCGTGGCAACGGTCTGCCCGTCCCGCCCAGACGCTGCCTGCCTGCAGGCCGATGATGCCGACCGCTGGTTCGAGATGTGCGATCTGGCCGAGGCGGCCGGGCTCGAACTCGTCGAGTGGTTCGTCTACGGGCCCGACGGCGTCAGCTGTCCGCGTGACCGGACGGGTTCGCCGCCGCGCTGGCCCGCCGCTCGGTGGGCGTGAGCCGGAGCCCGGCGCCGCGCAACCGCCGCAGCAGCTCGCGGCTCTCGACCACCTGGGCACCGGCGGCGATCAGCGCGTCCCGGTACTCCTCGGGGATGTCGTAGTGGTCGCCCTGGAACCCGCGGCGCGGGATGCCGTTCGCGTCGGCGAACGCATGCAGTTCGTCGTACGAGTCGTCGCTGACGAGGTGGCACCACTTCCGACCCCGGTGCCACCAGCGCGCTTCGTCGATCAAGATCGTCACCCGACGAGCCTGACACACTGATCGCATGAGCGCCGACGAACGCGAACTGCGCACCGCGTGGCAGCGACACGTCGGCACGGGCGCGACGGCCGACGCGTGGTTCGACTCGGTGGTCACCCGCCATCGTGCCCCCGGTCGGCACTACCACGACCTCCGTCACGTGCGCTGGGTCGTCCACCACGTGCGCGAACTGGCGAACGCCACCGACCCGCCGCGCACCGACGGCGAGGTCGACCGGCTCGTCGCCGCCGCGTGCTTCCACGACGTGGTCTACGACGCGACACGTCACGACAACGAGGCCCGCAGCGCCGATCTGGCACGTCGTGCACTTCTCGAGATCGGCTGGGACACCGGCGCCGTCGACCACGTCGGCACCCTGATCGAGGCGACCGCCGGACACGCGGACCCCGACGACCGGTCGCAGCCCGATGTCACGACGGCGGTGTTGCTCGCGGCCGACCTGGGCGTGCTCGCCACCGAGGCGAACCGCTACGGCGACTACGTCCGCAACGTGCGCCGCGAGTACGCACACCTCGACGACGGAGCCTGGCGGGCCGGGCGCGAGGCGTTCGTCGACGCCATGCTGGCTCGCGACCGCATCTTCCCGGACGTGCTCCGGCTCGATCGATGGGAACGTCGGGCACGCGCCAACCTCGCCGCCGAACGGGCGGCGTCGACGGCGGTCAGCGGCGGACGCGACGCTGGCGGCGGACGCGAACCCTGATCGGCTCGGCCTGCGGACCACGCGCGGACGCCACCGCCACCAGCCCGAACAGGGCGGCGAGGCTGTACCACAAGGTCGTCATGCCTGCCGAGTGTACGCATCGACGGGCTCCGTGACCAGGCCACCCGGCCACCACCGGCCGACACGGCGCTGCCTACGATGACCGCATGCCCGACACGCAGACCGATCCGCTGACCGGCGAGACCGTCGAATTGCTCCAGACGATGATCCGCAACGCCTGTGTGAACGACGGCTCACCCGAGTCCGGCGACGAGGTCCGCAATGCCGACACGCTGCAGCACTTCCTCGAGGGCGGCGGCCTCGACGTCGAGCGATACGAGTCGATCCCGGGCCGGGGCTCGATCGTCGCCCGCATCGAGGGCACCGACCCCGATGCGCCGTCACTGTGCCTGATGGGCCACACCGACGTCGTGCCGGTCAGCCCCGACGGCTGGTCGAACGACCCGTTCGGCGGCGAGCTGATCCGCAACGACGACGGCGTCGACGAGATCTGGGGCCGCGGCGCGATCGACATGCTCAACCTCACCTCGTCGATGGCGGTCGCGTTCCGCCACCTCGCCCGATCCGGCTTCCGCCCGAAGGGCGACCTGATCTACTTCGGGGTCGCCGACGAGGAGGCCGGCGGCGTCTGGGGTGCCGAGTGGATGTTCGAGCACCACCCCGACGTCATCGACGCCGACTACTGCCTGACCGAGCTCGGCGGCTGGTCGACCGTCGACGAGCACGGCCATCGCCACGTCACCGTCAACGTCGGCGAGAAGGGGCTCGCGTGGCGCCGCCTGCGCGTGACCGGCACGCCGGGCCACGGTTCGATGCCCTACGGCGCCGACAACGCACTCGTGAAGGCGGCCGAGATCGTCCGCCGCCTGTCCGAGTACCGGTCGACGCCACGCCTCGACGCGACCTGGAAGGCGTTCGTCGACACGATGCGGGCGCCCGACGAGCTCAAGGCCGCCCTGCTCGACCCCGCCACCGTCTACGACACGATCGCCGGCCTGCCGACGCCCCAGGCGCGGATGTGCCACGCCCTCAGCCACACGACGATGTCGCCGAACGTCGCACACGGTGGCCAGAAGACCAACGTCATCCCCGACGCGGTCGACGTCGAGGTCGACATCCGCACGGTGCCGGGGACGACCTACGCCGACGTCGACGCCATGCTACGCGACGCGCTGGGCGACCTGGCCGATCACGTCGAGGTGACCGACCTCCAGGTCGGCGACCCGACCGAGTGCGGCACCGACAACGAGCTGTGGGACATCATCTCGAACCGCACCCAGATCGCATACCCGGGTGCGTCCATCGTCCCCGGGCTGATCGTCGGGGGGACCGACGCCCGCTTCTACCGTCAGCGGGGACGCGTGGCGTACGGGGCGGGCCTGTTCTCACCCGATCTCGACTTCGCGACGTTCGGCAGCCGGTTCCACGGCCACGACGAGCGGATCGACGTCGGCAGCCTGGCCCTGGCGACCGAGTTCTGGATCGGCATCGCGCAGGATCTGCTCACCTGACGCCCGCACCGCCGCGTCAGGCCCCGCCGGCGCTGCGGCGCAGATCGGCCACGGCGCCGTGCGCCTCGTCGGCGAACACTCGGGCGAGCGCGTGGTCGACCTCGCCGGGCCGCTCGTGCAGGACGGCGAGGCGGGCGAGCGCCGCGTGCACACGGTCGAAGTCGCGTCGGGCCCGACGTGGCAGCGCCTTGCGGACGGCGACGAGTCGTTGCCAGCTGCCGAACACCTCGGCCTCGGCCGGCGGAATCCCGTAGCGGAGCACCAGACCGCCCACGGCGTCGACGAAGCGTCGCTGCTCGCGCCGACGCGCCCGTCGCAGCCCGATCGCGACGGCGACGAAGAGGGCCACGAACAGCGCGATGCCACCGATCAGCACACCGGCGCCGATGCGTTCGTCGACCGAGTACGTGAGGTCGCCGAGCGCGAGCGTCCCGTTCCACATCGCGTGCGTCAGGATCGCGAGCGCGAGGCCCCACCACATCGCCGGCCACACGGGCCGACCGTTGAACACGGCCCGGCCGATCGCCCACCCGCTCCAGAACGTGAACAACGGATGAGCGAACGGGGTGAGGAACGCGCGCAGCACGATGGTCGCGACGAGCGCGCCGTCGATGTCGGCCAGCCAGAAGTAGGTCATGTCCTCGACGACCGCGAACCCGAGCGCGACCCACCCGGCGTAGACGATCCCGTCACTGATGCCGTCGACCTCGCGCCGTCGCACGGCCCACACGATCCCGAGCGCCTTGGTCGCCTCCTCGACGACCGGTGCCGAGACGACCATCGCGACGATCTCGCCGCCGAGCCACGCGGTGACGGTGTTCGCGACCCACGACACGACGATCGCGACGGTGCCGCCCCACAGCAGCGCGTGGATGCGAGACGGCCGGGGTTCGGGTTCGACGCGGTCGAGCCACGACAGGACCGGCAGCACGATCACGAGCGGGATCAGCCCCGCGACGACGGCGATCGGCGACTGGACGCCGATGAGACCGACGATCAGGACGACGAGGACGCCACACGCCAGCACCGGTGGACTCAACCAGCCGGGCAGCCTCGGGATCCGGCCGTGCCGGCTGGTGACGATCGTGCTCCAGGCGGATCCGTCGTGCCACCGCCAGCGGCGCGCGTCGGCGGGGTCGGGTCGCCACTGGGCGACCGGGCGGATCGTCGCCGCATCGGGTGGTGGCAGGTCGCTCATCGATCAACCACCCACGAAGGCTCGCATGTGGAATCGCATCTGTTCCGGACCGTATGCGCCGTCGGCGTTGACGGGACAGGCGCGTCGCGCCGCGCACCCGAGGTCGGAGCAGCGCGGCTCGGCACCGGATGCCACGTGCACACGACAGGAGATGTGGTCGTACGCGCCCGGCGAGAACGCGTCGACCGGGCAGGTCGACAAGCAGGGCGCAGGGCACCCGACGCACGGCGAGCTCGCCTCGCCGGTCGGCGGCGAACCGGCGACGCGCTCGGGGAACACCAGTGCGCCGCGGTACGCGTGCCACAGGCCTTCGGTCGGGTGCACGAGCAGTCCGATCGGCGACGGCCACACGTCGGCCGCCCGCCGCGCCCACCGCAGGATCGGCGCGAACGGCTCGTCGCTCGGGTGGATGAGGACACCACCGTGGGCTGCGGCGACGGGTCGCAGCACGCGCCGGGACCACGCATCGAGCGGATCGGGCTCGTCGCGCCGGTCGGCGGTGAAGCGCTGCCACATCGCACCATCCGACCGATTGCCGACCATGATCACGCCCTGCGCCGGTCGCCCGGCCGGTAGGTCCGGAACGTGGTCGTCCGGCGTCACGTCGAACGCACCGCGGGCGACCATCCCGGCCTCGGCAACGCCCGCTGCCACGTCGTCGTAGTCGACCGCCACGGCCGCAACGTAGCGGCCCGAACGGCGAGCCGGCATGCCGTCACCGCCGGCGCCTGCCGATCGGGAACCGTCGACACGGCGCTCGGTGACGGACATCGTCGTGGGCCGCGACGTCGGACACCGCCCTGGGGCGCCGGACACGATCGACCGTCCGGGCCACGTGGCGCGGCTGGTTCGCGTCGCCGCGCAGTGGCCAACGCGACGGCCGAACACGACCGGAGCCTCGCCGCTCGTGTGTCGCCGACCGGGTAGCGTCGCGGCCATGTCGGAGCTGCAGACCCTGCCCGCCGAGACGATCCCCGACGTCGACGAGGACACCGAGACCGGCGAACCGACCGTCGCCCACATCGTCAAGGTGGGCCCCGGCGAGTCCGCCGCCGCCAAGGTGCTCGAGGCGCGCATCAACGGCACCCCGATCGAAGCGCTGTGCGGCCACGTGTGGGTGCCGGCGCGCGATCCGCGCCAGCTCCCGATCTGCGAGGCGTGCAAGCAGATCTACGACATGTACCGGGTCTTCAACGACGGCCTGCGGGACACTCCCGGCGACTGACGGCGCCCGTGGCCGAACTGCGCTTCCGGCAGGCGACCCGCGCCCTGCTGCTCGATCACGACGACCGGCTGCTGCTCGTGAAGTACATCTTCCCGAGCGGTGCGACCCGCTGGGGAACGCCGGGTGGCGGGCTCGACCCGGGCGAGGACCACGTCGGTGGGCTGCGCCGCGAGCTCCACGAGGAGCTCGGTCTGACCGACGTCGAGATCGGACCGGTGATCTGGCATCGCACGAACGTGTTCCCGATGATCTCGGGTCACGACGGCCAGCAGGACCGATTCCACCTGGTGCGGGTCCCGGCGTTCGATCCGGTGCCGGGCATCGGGTGGGAGCGAATGCGGGCCGAGTTCGTCCACGAGCTGCGGTGGTGGACGATCGACGAGATCGCGGCGTCGCCCGAGGCGTTCACCCCCACCCGGCTGGCCGATTTCGCCCGACGCCTCCTGCGCGACGGACCGCCGACCGACCCGATCGACGTCAGCGGCTGACACCCCGGCCAACCCACCGTCGCCGTGCGGTTCGCCGGGCGGCTGACACCCCGGCCAACCCACCGTCGCCGTGCGGTTCGCCGGGCGGTCGCCGATCGCCGATACTGGTGCCGTGAGCGACGCACCCGCCGACACGCCCGAACCGGCCCCGATCGACGAAGCGACGATCGAACGCATCCTCGGCGAGTTCGTCGACCGTCACGCCGATGTCGATGCCGCCGTGTTCGGCTCCGCCGACGGGCACCCGATCGCTGCCGCCGGCGCCGGCGCCGAACCGGCCACGGTCGCCGCGATGGGCGCGGCAGCCGTCGGGCTCGCCGGGCAACTGCTGCGGTTCGGTGGGGACGCCGGCGGCGGTGATGCGAACGTCCGCGGGGGCGATGCGCAGGTCTGGGTGATCGACGTGCGCGGTGCCGCGACCCTGACGGTGATCGGCCGGGCGACCGCGCCCGGAGCCGTCGCCGCGGCCGCGCGAGCCCTCGGTGAACACCTCGTCACCCTGCTCCGCCCCTGACTGCGGACGTCGGCGGTCATCCTGAGCGGCGTCAGGTGTTCGGCGACGATGTTGATGACACCTTCGGAGCGTTCGAGCCGGCCGCGGATGACCAGCGCCTGGGCGCTGCGGGCGATCGGCCGGAACCGGGCCCAGCACCCCTTCGACACGACGACGTTCATCAGGCCGGTCTCGTCTTCGAGCGACAGGAACATCGTGCCCTGCGCCGTCATCGGCCGCTGGCGGTGGGTCACCACACCCGCCACCAGCACCTTGCTGTCCGGGTCACGGGTCGGGAGCTGATCGGCGGGCGCCACGCCGAGCTCGTCGAGCTGGTCGCGCAGGAACCGGGTGGGGTGGCCGTCGGGCGACACGCCGGTCGACCACAGGTCGGCGATCGATTCCTCGACC
>JAUHYJ010000700.1 GCA_030425785.1 Acidimicrobiia bacterium
TGCGCCTCGTCGGCACCGCCGGCGTCGGCGTCGGCTGGAGCCGGCTCGCTGCCGGGGTCGGTGTCGTCGGCGCGGGCCGCACGCCCGTTGCTCGACGGGTGCGCCGCGACGCTCGACGACGGCACCGTCGCCGCCTCCTCGTCGTGGTCGTCGTCGTGGTCGTCGTCGTGATCGTCGAACTCACCGTCATCGTCGTCGTCGTCATCGTCGCCTCGTGGTCGTAGGTGCTCGCCCGTCGGGTCGATCTCGCCGGTCTCGAGGCGATCCTTGATGACGCGCAGCGGCAGGAAGTTCTGGCGCTGCTCGGTCAGGATGACGCGGAGCAGCTCGACGTCGTCGTCGTAGAACTTCCGGTAGCCGGACGGTGTGCGCTCGGGCGAGATGAGGCCCTGGCTCTCGAGGAAGCGGATCTTCGAGATCGTGACATCCGGGAATTCCTCGAGCAGGAGCCCGAGCACCTCACCGATTGACAGGTAGCTCTGTTGCGACGTGTCAGCCATCGGACCGTTCGAAGAAGATCAGGCGGAACTTGCCGACCTGGACCTCGTCGCCGTGTCGCAGCGTCGCCCGCTCGACGCGTTCCTGGTTGACGTAGGTGCCGTTGAGTGAGCCCGAGTCGGCGACGGCATACCCCTCGGCGGTGCGATGAACCTCGGCGTGGCGACGCGAGACCGTGATGTCGTCGAGCACGATCTCGCTGTCGGGGTGACGGCCGAGCCGGGTGAGGTCGGCGTCGAGCGCGAACCGCTCCCCCGCGTCGCCGCCGGCGCGGACGATGAGCACACCGATGCCGTGCGCCAGCTCGCCGACGGGGATGACGAGGTCGTCGTCGGGGCCGGGAGCGTCCTGCAACGGATCGACGGCGGTCAGCGTGATCGTCCGGTCGTCGAGCACGTCGAGCGCGGACCCGCAGCTCGAGCAGAAGTTGCTGCCGGGCGGGTTCCGATGCCCGCACTGGTTGCAGTAGGTGTAGCCGGACAATGTGCTCACGTCTTCCTCTCGCAGCGCTCCTGTGGCACGTCGCACGGTCGGTGCGACCAGCGATCCTGGGGTGACCGGGACGATGCGTCCGCGACCGGTGGGGAGGAGCGTACCGCATGCGGCGAGGTGGCTGCGAAGGGCCGCCCTGGAGATGAGGTTGAGGTTGACCGCGCCGCCGCCGGGCACGCCCGACGCGACATGAGCACGGTGTCCACGCCGGTTCGTCAGCCCTCCGACAGGTCGCGATAGGCGGCCGCGTCGAGGAGCTCGCCGAGATCGGTCCCCGCGTCGACGTCGAGCTCGAGCAGCCAACCGTCACCGTACGGGTCCTCGTTGATCAGGCCCGGCTGATCGGCCAGCGACTCGTTGACGACGGCAACCGTGCCACCCACGGGCGCGTACATCTCCGACACCGACTTGGTCGACTCGAGCTCGCCGACGGCCTCTCCGGCCGCGACCGACGAGCCGACGTCGGGCAGGTCGACGAAGACGACGTCACCGAGCGCGTCCTGGGCGAAGTCGGTGATGCCGATGCGGACTCGCGTGGCGGGATCGAGGGTCTTGACCCACTCGTGTTCGGCGGTGTACCGCAGGTCGTCGGGGACGTTCATAGGCCGCAACCGTATCGTCTCGCGACCCGCCCGGGCGACGTTCGGCGGCGGTCGCCGCCCTCGGTTCACCCGGTCGTCGACGGTGTGCGATGTGCTCGCCCGGAGCGCACCCCGTCACGGATCCGCGGGATGTACGCGATGGCCGTGTAGTAGCTGAGCACGAGGCCGGGGATGCCGAAGCACCACGCGGCGACGGTGAACGCATCGGCGATCGGGATCGAGCTGTGGCCCATCAGGAAGCCGGGAATTGCGAACATCAGCAGGAACGTCGCCGTCTTGCCGAGGAAGGTCACGTCGAAGCGCTCCATGCCGAACACCAGGGTGGCGATCACGATCGCGGCGCCGACCACGACCTCTCGGGCGAGCACGGCGATGGCGAACCAGATCGGGATGGCGCCGTTCAGGATGATCGCCACGATGCCGACGACGAACAACAGCCGGTCGACGGTCGGGTCGAACTTCTTGCCGAACTCGCTCGTCTGGCCGAGACGGCGCGCGAGGTAGCCGTCGACCCAGTCCGTGGCCCCGAGTGCCCCGAGCAACCAGGCCGCCGCCTGTCGCGACGGCAGGCCGAACAGCAGCCACACGAAGAGCGGCAGGCACAGCAGCCGGAGCAGGGTGAACAGGTTGGGCACCGTCCACAAGGTGTCGACCTCGCGGATCTCCACCGTCTCGGCCACCGGTTCGTTCACGGGTCGGAGCCTAGGCCGGG
>JAUHYJ010000057.1 GCA_030425785.1 Acidimicrobiia bacterium
GAGCCACTCCTGCACGAAGTGGTCGGTCTCGCGCTCGACCCACACCGCCTCGGCCCGTTCGGCTTCGATCTCGTCGATCGCCGCTGCGGCCGCCTTGATGTCGGCGGCGATGTGCAGGACCTCCTCGTAGCGCTCGCGCTCGAAAAGGCTCTCGGTGAAGCCCATCCCGGTGCGGGCGATCGCCGCGAGCGATTCGCTCCACCGGGCGAGCTCGCGTGCTGCTGGGAGCTGGTCGGCCACGGGCGCGAAGCTACACCGAGCCCGCGAATCAGCCGATGGCGTGCAGGACGGCCCGCTCGATCTCGGCCCGGTGCGCCGGGTCGGTGATCAGCGCCCCCGACCAATCGCGCACGTAGAACGTGTCGACGACCTCGACCCCGATCGTCTGGACCGTCGCGTGCCGGATGTCGAGGCCGACCTCGGCGAGCGCCTTGGTGATGCGGTAGAGGATGCCGATCTTGGTCGGGCAGTGGACCTCGACGACCGAGGCGTCGTCGGACGCGTCGTCGTGGAAGTGCACGCTCGGCGGGGCCGGGTCGGCGGCTTGCATGGAACGCCGGCGACGATAGGTCCGAGCTCGTTCGGCCAGTCGCGACTCGAGGGCGAGCTTGCCCTCGAGCGAGCGTTCGAGGTCGGGCACGATGCGCGTCCAGTCGATGCCGTCCTTCGGGACGTGGACGCGGAACTCGGACGCACCCATGCTGATGCGACCGAGCTGGGGCTCGTCGGAGTGCGCACGGGCGGTGAGCACGTCGAGCCCGTGGAGCGACACCACACCGGCGATCCGGCTGAAGGCGCCGGGCACGTCGCGGTAGACGACCGTCAGTCGATCGTCGGCGACGCGCACGTGCGGCTCACCGCGAGCCATGAGCTCGACCGTCTCGGCGTCGGGGAAGAGCGTCCAGGTCGCCTCGGCCATGTCGCCGCCGCCGACGACGTGCCGGACGCGCTTGACCAGATCGTCGACGAGCTCTTCCTTCCAGTTCCCCCACGCCGACGGGCCGGTCGCCTTCGAGTCGGCGATCGTGAGCGCGTGCAGCAACTCGAGGACCTCCTGGTCGCCGACCTGCGTCGCAACGAACTTGATCGTCGCCGGGTCGGACAGGTCGCGTCGGACGGCGACGTCCGGCAACAGGAGGTGGTGCTGGATCATCTTGACGATGACGTCGGTGTCGTGCTCGTTGAGCCCGAGACGGGGGCCGAGCTCGGCGAGCATGCCCATGCCGACCTCGGTGTGATCACCCGGGTAGCCCTTGCCGATGTCGTGGAAGAGGGCGCCGAGCACGAGCAGGTCGGGCCGGCCGACCATGTGGGCGAGCTCGGCCGCGTTCGCCGCCGTCTCCCACAGGTGCCGGTCGACGGTGAAGCGGTGGTAGGCGTTGCGCTGCGGCCGCGATCGGACGGGTTCCCACTCGGGGAGGATCCGGCTGACGAGGCCCCGCTGGTCGAGCGCCTCGATCACCGGGATCGCTCGATGTCCCTCGAGCAACAGGGCGACGAGCTTGTCGATCGCGCCGGCCGGCCAGCGAGCGGGCCACTCGGGCACCATGTCGGCGAGCCGTTCGAGGCTGGCGCGTCCGATGCGGGCATCGTGACGTGCAGCGGCGGTGGCGATGCGCAACACGTACGTCGGGTCGACCGCGGGGTCGGCATCGATCGCGAGCTCCATCTCGCCGTCGAGGAACATGACGCCCGGTGCGACCTCGTCGGGCCGGCCGCCGGTCGGCTTGTCGACGCGCCCCCACGCCTCGTCGGCGATCCACGCGACCGTTCGGGCGGCGGCCGCGATGTCGGCCATCAGGACGTCGGCGTCGGGGTAGTCGGCCCGGCGGGCGGTCTCGTCCTGGTCCTCGAGCCGCAGTGTGTCACCGGGTCGGCCGGTGGCGAGGTGGAGTGCGACGCGCGCGCGGAGCAGGACGTCATAGCAGGTGTTGAGCTCGGTGTTGTCCTCCTCCGCGAGCGCGAGGCCGCCGCACTCGGCCCACCAGAGCGACTGGGCGTCGCGGATGCCGCCGTGCCCGTCCTTGAGGTCGGGCTCGAGGATGTACGCCACGTCGCCGGCGGATTCCTGGCGGGCTCGCACGCGTTGGCGGATCTCGCGCAGCCAACGCTTCTTGCGCTTCGAGAAGTTCGCGAGGCCGGCCTCGACGACCTTGGCGCCGAGCTTGAGGTCGCCGGCCACAGGACGAGCCGTCAGTAGGGCGGTCGCGGTGTCGAGGTCGGTCTTCGCGAGCGCGAGGTGGTCGTCGAGGTGACGAACGGCGTGGCCGAGCTTGAGTCCCGCGTCCCAGATCGGGTACCAGATCGAGGACGCGACCTGCTCGAGGCCCTGCTTGCTCTTGTGGATGAGGACCAGGTCGATGTCGCTCTGCGGCGACAGCTCGCCACGGCCGTAGCCGCCGACGGCGAGCAGGGCGAACTGGGGGGCGCGGGGGTTCTCGTCGCGGGCGCGGTCGGCGAGGGCGGCCACCCACGCGTCGGTCGCCTCGGACAGTCGGTGGCAGTAGTCACGCCCGCGTCGATCGGTGTCGTCGAGGGCGGCGACGCGAGCTGCCCATGCTCGGTCGACGGCGCGGGTCGCGGTGGAGGTGCTGGCGGACGAGGTCACGGTGCTCCCACCGTAGATCGACGGGGTCGGTCGGCCCGGGTCACGCTCGCGTCGCCGGGCCCGGTCATCGCAATCCCTCGGCGCGCCGTCGGTCGAGCACGGTCTTCGCCTTCCAGGCGCCCCAGGTGAGCCCGGGAACGTGGAGGTCGTCGTCGACGTCGCTCCAGGTCGCGGGGCCCAGACCGAAGACGTCCTCGGGAAAGCGCTCGGCGCCGAACCGGTCGACGCCGGCCGGACGGACGCCACGCTCGACCAGGTACTCGGTCGGTGCGACGACCGCACCACGGAAGATCGAGAGCGGATTGGTGCGCTGTTCGTCGACATCGAGCGCCAGGAGGGTGGCGAGGTCGTCGAGCAGGCCGGCTGCCGTGTCGTCCACGAGCCGGTCGAGGTCGTCCCATCCATCGGGGTCCGCGCCGGCCCGGCGGGCCGTCGTCGTCACGATGCGTCGGAGCCACGGGCGCACCACCCGCTCGGCGACGGCCAGCAGGTCGGCGGCCACGTCCGGCGGCTGCACCTCGCTCGTCACCCCATCTCTTCTATCGTGAGCGGCGTGCGTTCCCCTCGTCGACCACTCGTCGCTGCCGCGGTGGCGCTCGCGCTGATGGCGGGGGCGTGCACCGGCGACGGGCCGGACACGACCCCGTCGACGACGGAGGTGCCGACCACCACGACCGTGCCCGAGCGGGTGAACGACGGCGTGCTGTCGATCGGTGTGTTCCTGCCGCGCACCGGGCCGGGCGCACCCTTCGGCGAGCCGATGATCGCAGCGATCGAGGACGACCTCGAGCACATCAACGAGCTCGGAGGTGCACTCGGCCAGGACGTCGAACACGTCATCGTCGACGAAGGGTCGGGCACCATCGAGCAACTCCTCGACGAAGGTGTCGACGCGATCGTCGGCCCAGCGTCGTCAGCGGTCGCGCTGACCTCGCTCGCCCCGGCCGTCGATGCCAACACCGGGGTGGTGGTGTGCTCGCCGATGGCGACCACGCTGCTGCTCGACGACTACCCCGACAACGACCTGCTGTTCCGGACCGCTCCGAGCGACTCGCTCCAGATGGCCGCGATCGCGCGCCAGGCCGAACGCACCGGCGCCCAGACCGTCGCGATCGGCTTCCTCGACGACCCGTACGGTCGTGGGCTCGCGGAGGCCTTCGAGGCGGCGATGTCGAGCCGTCGGGTGCCCGAGGTCGTCGCGTCCGTCGGCTTCAGCTTCGACCAGGAGGACCTGACCGACGTCGCGGCCGAACTGCTGGCCGACGACCCCGGTGTCGTCGTCGTCCTCGGAGACGCCGACGACGGGAGCCGCCTGCTGTCGGCGATCGACCAGGCGGTCGTCGAACCGCCGCCCGTCATCGTCAACGACTCGATCCGCCAGGCGCGCCAGATCATCCAGAGCCTGACGCCGGCGATGCGCACCCAGTTGAGCGGAGTGGCGCCGAAGTCGAGCGCCGTCGACGGCGAGCCCGCTGGATTCTTCGCCGCCCACGCCGTCGACTGCGTGAACCTGATCGTGCTCGCCGCGCTCAGCGGACAGTCCGACGATCCGACCCGGATCCGTGCGTTCATGCCGGCGGTGAGCACGGGCGGTCGGCTGTGCAACACCTACGAGGCCTGCTCGATGCTGATCGAGCAGGGACTGGGCGTCGACTACAACGGGCTGTCCGGCCCCGTCGAACTGTCGACGGCGAATGGCGATCTAACGCGGGGGATCTTCGAGTCGTTCGGCTTCGACGCCGACGGCAACGAGGTGCCGCGCGAACCGTTCGAGGTCTCGCTCTGACCGCCGGCTGACGACCGTCAGACGACGTCTTCGACGTTGGCGAGGTAGCCGACGTAGAACGCGCCGAAGTCGCCGTACAGGGCCGAGCCCTTGTCGTAGCGGAGCGTGTAGACGACGTCCTTGATGACCTCGAGGTTGACGCCGAACAGGGTGACGCCCCACTCGAAGTCGTCGAGGCCGGTCGAGCCGGTGACGAGCTGGGTGATCTTGCCGGCGAACTTGCGGCCGCTGGCACCGTGCTCGTACATCATCTCCTTGCGCTCCTCGAACGGGGTCATGTACCAGTTCGCGTGCGCGTCACGCCGCTTGCTCATCGGGTAGAAGCAGAACGCCGGCTTGCCCTCGGGCGGCAGCTGCGGATACAGGCGGTCCTGCAGCATGTGCTCGGGGAGGCCGGGGGCGTACTCGCTGACCTCGGTGATCGACAGGTAGCTGTCGCTCACGTTCAGCCCGGCGTTCTGCAGCCCGGTCTGGAGGCGACGCAGTGCCGGCACGTCCTGCCCGAGCGCCATGACGCCGAGGTCGCCCTTGTGCCCCAGGATCGCGGCCGTCACCACCTGGCAGTCAGCTGCCTTCGCCTCCTCGATCGCGGCGTAGATCGCATCGCGGTCGACCGACTTCTTCGGGTGGCAGAACAGGTGGAGGACGCAGACGCCCGTTTCCATGCGCATGGGATCAGGCTACAACTCGATCTCAGAGGCGTTCGGGGGCGTAGACGTTGAGGCGGCCGTCGCCGACGAAGCCGGCGAGGAACAGGTTGGCTCGGCGTGCCGCGCCGACGGCGAGCGATGTGGGCGCGCTCACGGCGACGACGGCGGAGAAGCCCGCGGCCCAGCCCTTCTGCACCATCTCGACGCTCGCCCGGCCGCTGACGAACAGGGCCAGGTCGCGTGCCGGCAGCTCGCCCGCGAGCAGCATCGCGCCGACGACCTTGTCGACCGCGTTGTGGCGTCCGACGTCCTCCCGGACGACACGGACGGCGCCGTCACGACCGATCGCCGCCGCGCCGTGGACGGCGCCGGTCGCCGTGAAGAGCTCCTGGTGCGGGCCCACCAGTTCGGGCATGCGGGCCAGCAGGTCGAGATCGAACGGTTCGCTCGGCGCGAGCGGCTCGAGCCGGCCGGCGAGCTCGTCGAGCTGATCGCTGCCGCACCAGCCGCAGCTCGACGACGTGAGGCCGAGTCGCGGCGTCGGCGCAGGTGCTCGACCACCGGTCTCGACGGTGACGACGTTGAACTCGGTCGCGGCGGCGCTGCCGGTGCCGCAGTAGCGGATCCCCTCGACCGGCGCACCCGCGAGCAACCCCTCGGCGTGGCAGAAACCGACGGCGAGCTCGAAGTCGTGACCGGGCGTGCGCATCGTGGTGGTGACGGTCGTGCCGTCGAGCTGGATCGTCATCGGCTCCTCGACGATCAGCTCGTCGGGCTGTCGACGGGCGCCGCCACCACCCGCAGCGTCACCGACCTTGGTGACGATCAGGCGCTCGGTCCGGCGACGGCTCACCCCGCCCAGGCTACGACCGTGTCGCCACAGATCAGATCAGCCCCGGCAGAGGTCGACCACGAGGGCGCGGTGGTCGGAGACCTCCGGGCGAGCCGGTACCTCGAATCGATCCACCGCATCAGGATCGGACACCAGGAGGTAGTTGGCGTGCCGGACCGGCTTCGTATAGCGGGACGTTCGTGTGTCGGCCTCGCCGACGAGATCGGTCAGCCCGATCTCACCGAGCAGGTCGAACGTCTCGCTGTCGGGCAGCAGGTTGAGGTCACCGCACACGACGACGAGATCATCGTCGTGTCGCACCTCGGTCACGAGATCGACGAGCCGTTCGGCCTGACGGCGGCGCGCCGGTGTGTCGTGCTTGCCCGCCGGGTCGCGCAGCCCGTGGAGGTGGACCGCGACGGTCACGCGATCCGAGCGGCGGTCGAGGACTCGAACCACCTGAGCGGTGCGCGGCCGGTCGGCGATCGCCCATTCGTCGTGGTCGACGAAGCCGCCGGGGACGAACACCGAGTGCTGCGCGATCACGGTGAGTGCAGCGTCGACGAACACCCCGAGGCCGAACTCCTGGTGGTGGACCGTTCCGTCGTCGGCGACCACGGGACCAGCGTCGGACGCCACGAACGAGGCCACGTGGCCCGGCAGGAGCCGTCGTACGTCATCGAACAGATTGGCGCGCTGGGGAAGCTCGCGCTCGGCGTCACTGAAGCGCGTCCACCCGCCGACCCCCGGTGTCCGGGTGACCTCCTGCAGGCACAGCACATCGGCCCCACACGTCGGGAGCCAGCGCTCGAGTTCGCCGAACACGGCCCCACCCCATGCGTTCAACGAGATCAACCGCACGCATGCGGTTCTACACGCCGAACGTCGGTGATGCCCCCGTCGGTTTCGGGTCTTCGCCCGTGTCGCGTCGGATCGGATCAGCCACGACACGCGTCGAAGGCGGTGGCGGCGCGGGCGAGCGCTTGGTCGTCGAGGTGGAGGTAGAGCGACGGTTCGATCAGCTCGACCTCGAGGATCTCTGGCCCCTCGGCGCCCGGGGCGAGATCGACTCGGGCGTACGCGGTCGAGCCGAGCCGGGCCACGACGGTGTCGGCCAGGGCACGTTCGACCGGCGACGGTGTACGCGCGTGCACGGTCTCCCGTGCGAACAAGTCGCCATTCCACTCGACCGGACCGGCGAGCAGCGGGCGCTTCTCGAAGCCGTGGCTGAAGTCACCGGCGAGGTAGACGAGCCCGGTCTCACCGCTCGCCTCGATGGCGTGGCGGTACGGCTGGACCATGGCGTGACGACCGGACGCGTGCAGCGACTCGAGATGGGCACGCGCACCGACGGCATCGTGCGTGAAGCGGGCGATGCCCTGCGACCCGCCGCCCACCGTCGGCTTGACGACGATGTCGAGATCGAGATCGAGATCGGTCGGCACGTCGGCGCCCGGCGCGATGAATCGAGTCGGGACGACCGGCAGCCCCGCGCCGGCGAGGTCGGCGAGGTAGCGCTTGTCGATGTTCCATTCGATCATCGGCACCGGGTTCCACACGTCGGCGAGGCCGTCGACGTGGTCCAGCCACGCCACGAACTCGTCGAGGCGGCTCGGGTAGTTCCACGTCGAGCGCAGCACGAGAGTGTCGAACGTCGACCACTCGACGGTCGGGTCGTCCCACGCCACGACGTCGACGCCGACGTCGGCGGCGGCCAGGACCGCCGCGAGCAACGGGAGGTCGGCGTCGAGCGACGCCGCCTCGACGCAGGTGACCAGGCCCAGCACGGTGCCAGGGTACGCTCGCCGGTCATGAGCGGGACCTCCATCTCGACCTCGCAGGCACGGAACGCGTTCGCCGAATTCGTCGGGACGACGCTCGTCGTGCTGGCCGGGCCCGGCCTCCTGGTGCTCGGCGGCGACTCGATCGGTTCGCTCGAGGTCGCGATCGGGTTCGGCGCGGCCGTGGCGATCTCGATCGCCGTGATCGGTGCGGTGGCGAACCCGATGTTCACGCTCGCCCTGCTGTTCTCGCGCGGCGTGACGCCACGCGAGGCCGTCGGCGACTGGATCGGCCAGTTCCTCGGTGGCATCTTCGGCGCTGCGCTCATCTTCGGCATGAACGACACCGACCGCTTCTCGGTGGGCACGAACGGGTGGGAGCCGACGTCCGACGTCGGCGTGCAGATCACCGGGTTCGCGACGGCCGGCACCGTGATCGCCGCCGAGTTGATCATCGGCACGCTCGTGGTGGTGGTCCTGCTGTCGTCGATCAGCCAGCAGCGGTCGAACGCGACGATGGCCGCGTTCACCGGGCTGGCGTACGGCGTCGGTGCACTGTTCCTGCTGAACATCTCGGGCGCCGGCATCAACCCGGCGCGCAGCCTCGGCACGGCGATCTTCGCCGACACCGACCCGAACGCCCTCGGACAGGTGTGGGTGTTCGTCCTGGTGCCGCTGGTCGCGGCGTTCGTCGGCACGGTCGTGTGGCTGGCGATCGACGACGCGACCATCGACGACACGATCTTCGACGACACGATCGTCGAAGACGCCTCCGACGTGTTCACCGGCGACACGGCGACCGGCGATCGCAACTGAGGTGATCCACGTCGCCTTCGTGCGCGCCGTGATGATCGGCCGCGAGGGCCTCCACCGGGCCGTGCTGCTCGACATGTTCGAGCGGGCGGGGGCCACCGACGCTGTGTCGTACATCTCGACCGGCAACGTGTCGTTCCGGGTCGAGCCCGCCGACGTCGCCGCGATCGTCGAGTCGGTCGAGTCCGATCTGGAGCGGCTGCTGGAACGGCCGACGCCGCTCTACGTGCGGACGCTCGACGATCTGCGCGGGTTGCTCGACGACGACCCGTTCGCCGACGCACCGTTCGACGAGGTCCATGCCCGCCTGGTGACGTTCTTCCGCGGCGAGGTGCCGGCGACGATCGAGCTCCCGGTCGACGCCGCGAACGGCGACTGGTCGGTGTTCGGCCGCCGGCGACGCGAGGTCGTCAGCGTGACCCGAGCCTTGCCCGACCGCCAACCACAGGACCCGGGAGGCGTGATCCAACGCGTGGCGGGCCAGCCGGTCACGACCAGAGCGATCGGCACCATCGAACGCATCGTGACCAAGCTCGACGGAGCGTCGTGACGGGAATCTCCGTCGCGGCGTCACCCACATCGGGGGTCGGTGACGTCCCAGGGATGTGACGATGACGGCGACACGACTCGAGGAGGCGTACCGGTCGCATGCGGACGAGCTCGTCCGCTACGCGACCGCGATGGTCGGCCCCGCGCGCGCCAAGGACGTCGTCACCGATGCGTTCCTCACGGTGTTCGACGGCGACCGGACCCACGACGTCGACCACCTCCGGGCCTACCTATTCCGTGCGGTGTACCACCGCGCGATCGACGAGGGCCGATCGCACGACCGTCGTCGTCGGCGCGAGGAACGCGACACCCGCGAACGCCTGCGCGTCGCCCCGGCACCCGTGGCCGAAGTGTCGCAGACCGCGATCGATGCGCGGCGGGCGCTGGCGGTCCTGACCGACCAGCAGCGCGCCGCCGTCTTCCTCACCTACTGGTGCGACCTCCCACCGGGCGAGGTCGCCGATCTGCTCGGGGTCCGCCCCGGCACGGTGAAGAAGCAGTTGTCCCGCGCCCGGGCCAAGCTCAGGGAGGTGCTCGATGTCTGAGCCGAACGAACCCGTCGATGAAGAGCTCGACGCACGGCTGCGACGGCTGATGTCCGACGCCACCGACGACGCACCAGTGCCTCCTTCCCCTCAGGAGTTGATGCAGATGCCCCGCCCGACGACGACCGACCGGTCACGACCCTCTAGGAGGTGGGTCGCGGTTGGTGCGATCGGGTTGGTCGCCGCCGTCGTGATCGCCCTGATCGTCGTGCCGCTCGTCGACGACGACGATGCGCTCACACCGGTCGACACGGTGCCGGCGACGACCGACGACTCGACCGACTCGACCGTGCCCGAGGTCGCGCGGTCGACCACCGTGCCGACCACGAGTGAACCCCACGCAAGCACACCGTCGTCGTCGACGGTCGCGCCGGCCGCGGCGCCGACGGCCGTGATCGCTGCACTCGACGCCAACGGTGACGCCGTGCTGATCGACGCCGACCGCAGCGGCGAACGCTTCGAGCGCATCCTCCTGCACGACGGCCCCGACCCCGACACCCCGGCTCCCGAAGAGGGACCTGGTCCGAACGGCGTCGACGCGATCGCTTTGTCCCCCGACGGCTCATCGGCAGCGGTCGGGTTCTGTTGCGAACCGATCGCCGGCTCCGTCGTCATCGGGCCGCCGGGAGTGCTCGGCGACGAACAATCGCTGTTCGGATACGCACCGGCCGTCAGCCCGGATGGACGCCTCCTCGCGGTCGGCCAGATCGCCGGCCCCGCGACGGCCCTCTACGACGCCGCGACCCTCCAGCCGCTCGACGTCCCCACGTTGTCCGAGGACGTCGGCGTCTACTCCCCGTACGACACCATGTGGCTCGACGAGTCACGCGTCGTCGGCCTCGGCATCCTGTCCGACGGAGGCAACCGCTGGGTCGCCATCCCGATGACCGTCGAGGGCGACGCGGTCACGGTCGGCGAAGCGATCGATCTGAGCGAGATCCTGCCCACCTTCGACCAAGCCGACGTGCGGGTGGGTGGATTCGACGACGAGGATCACTTCCTGATCCACGTCCGCGGCGAACCGAGCCTGCAGGCGGTCGAGTTCCGCAACGACGGCGTGCTGTCCACTCGCCCCTCGGTGTCGGTCGACGACAAGGACGCCCGGTCGATCTGGTTCGAGACCGCTGGTCCGATCGTCTGGGTCGGAGCGGACGGTGTCCTCCATCGTGGCGACCAGGTGATCGAGGGTGAGTATCTGTGGGCCCGCCCGACCGATGCGACGAGCTGGTCGAACAGCCCCGAGTCTCCCGATCCGGTCGCCGAGGTGCGATTCGGCGACGACGTGAGCGTCCTCGTCGGTCGGCGGTACGTGCAAGGTCGCGGTGACGTCGCGGAGCAGATCGGCCTGGTGAACGGCATCGTGCGGCGCGGCACCTGGTTGGTCGATGACGATGCCGGTGCGATCGGGGCCGTGCAGGCGTTCGCACCCGATGAGGACTCGTCCACACGCCTGATCGTGTTCGGGGTGTACGAGGATGGTGGTTCGTCGGCATCCCAGGTCATCGAAATCACCGATGCGTTCATCGCCGAACTGCCCGAGGGCCACGCGCTCTCGATCCACCACAGCGGATGCGAAGACGCCGGGACGTTCGATGCACGAGTCGTCGCCGTCGTCGACTCATCGATCGTGGGATCGTCGAGCGCGCCGCCGGTCGCACCGGCGGTCCAGGCGTGGCGCTTCACCCGTGACGGCGTGGAGGAGATCGACTCCTCGACAATCACGTGCGAGCTGCTCGGTGCGCCGAACCCGGCGCTGGTTCGGGCGAGCGCGATCGACGTCGGGGCCCGCTCGGTCTTCGGGTACTCGTTCGGCGATCGCACCGGAGCAGACGAGACGGTCGCGGCGCTCATACCGTGGCTGGGTGAGCCCACACTCGACTCGGGATGGGTGGCGATGCC
>JAUHYJ010000701.1 GCA_030425785.1 Acidimicrobiia bacterium
ATGACGAAGCCGATGACCGACGACCTCCCGGACGCGAGGTTCTTGGCCGCGCGGTTCGGCCGGAATCCGAGATGGTCCGCGATCCGGTTGACGCGCTCGCGGACGTCACCGCGCACACCGGGACGGTTGTTGAGAGCACGCGACGCGGCCGATCGTGAGACGCCGCTCAGGCGGGCGACATCGTCGAGCGTGACCCGCTCGACGGTCTGGTCGACGGCCCTGTCGTTCGCACCACCTGGCACGCATCCTCCCCCCGGAGTCGAAGTGAACGTGCGGATTCGTGTTTGTTTCCGGCGCGAGAACGGGTCTTGAACTGGAACCGCTTCCATGTTACGGTTCGGTTTGCTCGCCTGTCAACAGCGCTGACTTTTCTAGCTGTTTACCAGGGATAACAGCGATCTTCTGTGACGAATGACCTGAAGGACGAAACCCCGCGTGCCTGCCGATGCCATGATGACTGAAACCGCTTCCGAGACGCCCATCGCCCGACGGTTCCCCGTCGATTTCGTCTGGGGCGCAGCGACCTCTGCGTTCCAGATCGAAGGGGCCGCCGACGCCGACGGCAAGAGCGAGAGCATCTGGGATCGCTTCTGTGCGACACCCGGCAGGATCGCCGACGCCAGCGACGGGCGCGTGGCATGTGATCACTACCATCGCTCTCGCGACGACGTCGCACTCATGTCCGATCTCGGGCTGAATGCGTACCGGTTCTCGATCTCGTGGACCCGGGTGATCCCCGACGGATCGGGCGAGGTCAACGCGCCGGGACTCGACTTCTACGATCGGCTCGTCGACGACCTGCTCGAGGCGGGGATCACGCCGTTCCCCACGCTCTACCACTGGGATCTCCCCCAGGTGCTCGAGGACCAGGGCGGTTGGCCGGCCCGCGCGACCGCCGAGGCCTTCGCCGAGTACGCGGGCACCGTCGCGCGCCGACTCGGCGATCGGGTCACCCACTGGACGACGATCAACGAGCCGTTCGTCATCGCGAACCTGGGGTACCTGATGGGCGAGCACGCCCCCGGCCGGACCGACCTCGGTGCGGCGATCGCCGCCAGCCACCACGTCCTCGTCGGACACGGCATGGCGCTCGACGCGATCAAGGAGGTCCAGCCGTCGGCCGAGGTCGGCATCGTCGTCAACTTCACGCCGGTGACGCCGGTCGGTGACTCGCCGTTCGCGGTCGACCGTCAACGGGTCGCGAACGACTACGAGAACCGCTGGTACACCGACCCGCTGAGCGGCAAGGGGTATCCGGACTACACGGTCGAGCGACTCGGCTGGGACCAGCGCGAGGTCGAGCCGGGCGACATGGAGCTGATCGCGCGCCCCGTCGACTTCCTGGGCATCAACTTCTACACCCGCAAGTTCGTCGGAGCGATCGACGGCGAGCGCGGCGAGCGCGGCGGTGTCACGTCGATGGGATGGGAGATCCACCCGCCGGCGCTGGGCCGGTTGCTGCGATTCCTCGACGAATCGTACGACTTCCCCAAGCTGCTCGTCACCGAGAACGGCGCGGCGATGCCCGACACCGAACGCGATCACGACGGGCGGATCGCCGACCGCGATCGCATCGCCTACCTCGCAGGTCACCTCGAGCAGGTGCTCGACGCGATCGACGCCGGGGTACCCGTCGGCGGCTACTTCGCCTGGTCGTTGCTCGACAACTTCGAATGGGCGTGGGGCTACGGGCCGAAGTTCGGCATCGTCGAGGTCGACCCCCGCACCCAGGAACGTCGGCCGAAGCAGAGCGCGCTCTGGTACGCCGATCTGATCCGGAGTTCCACCATCCCGCCGATCGACCGACCCTGATCCACATCGACCCGGCTCCGAGCCCGGAGACGAGACGCCGACCGACCCCACGAGAGATCTCACCCGGGAGATCCGAGCAAGGAGTACACCGATGGCAACCGTGCAGTTCGAACACGTGGTCAAGCGCTATCCCAATGGGTTCGAAGCGGTCACCGACCTCGACCTCGACGTCGCGGACGGCGAGCTCCTCGTCGTGGTCGGGCCGTCGGGGTGCGGCAAGTCGACGACGCTGCGGATGCTCGCAGGCCTCGAGGACATCTCGGAGGGCAAGATCTGGATCGGCGATCGCGTCGTCAACGACGTCGAAGCCCGCAAGCGCAACATCGCGATGGTCTTCCAGAGCTACGCGCTGTACCCGCATCTCACGGTCGGCGGCAACCTCGCATATCCCCTCAAGATCGCCGGGATGGACAAGTCCGAGCGCGAGCAGCGGGTGAGGGCGGTCGCGTCGACGCTCCGGCTCACCGACCTC
>JAUHYJ010000702.1 GCA_030425785.1 Acidimicrobiia bacterium
TGTTCCCTGCGATCAGATCTCGATCCCCCGATGTTTCACGGGAAACATCGCGCCGCCAGATGCCGGAGACCACGTGCCGACCGTCACGAGATGTTTCACGGGAAACATCGTGAACCGAGTCAGGCCTGCTTCGTCACCCGTCCGACTGCTCGGAATGTTTCCCGTGAAACACCCGGATCAGGCCCCTGAGCTGGGGCGGAACACCCGAACGCCCGGTTCGACGACGGACTCCAGGCCGAGCTCCGCCAGCAACGTCGCCGGCCAGCGGTCGCCGGTCGGCGGCTCGCTGATGACGATGCGTCCATCGCCGGCCAGGCATCCTCGGGCCGTCGCGAGGGTGAACTCGGGTGGACCGAAGCCACGCGCCGTCACGATGTCGAACGGCGGTGCCGACCCGCTCGCGATCTCGTCGACGACCCCGCCCGCCTCCCGGCACCAGACCTCGACCTGGTCGAAGCCGAGCCGGCGAACCGCCAACTCGAGGAAGTCGGTGCGCTTCTGGCGACGATCGAGCAGCACCATCTCGGCCTCGGGCCACGCCGCTGCGAGCACGAGGCCGGGGAGCCCGCCACCGCTGCCGAGATCGAGCACTCGCGCCCCCGCCGGCACATCACCGATCGCGGCGACGAACTGCTCCGCATGCGCGATCGCCTCCTCGATCGGCCGATCGCCGAAAAAGCCGAAACGCTGCGCCTGGCGCAGCGTTTCGATCAGGTCCGTGTGGGTCGACATGGCGGCGTCGACATCGAATCAGGCGGGAGTGATGACCACCCGACGGTTCGGCTCGTCGCCGTCGGACCGACTCGCCACCCCGTCGATGTCGTTGATGGCGTCGTGCACGACCTTGCGATCGGCCGACGACATCGGCTCGAGCGCCTTCGAGGTCTGCTGCTCGACGACCTCGGCGGCGACCGCGACCGCGAAACGCTCGAGCGCCGCCCGGCGCTTCTCGCGGTAGCCACCCACATCGATGCGGAGCCGCGTCTCGTGATCGCCGAGGCGACGCTGCGAGGCGACCCGCGCGAGATCCTGCACGGCCGTGAGCGTGCGCCCACCCGGCCCGACCATCAACCCGAGATCGCTGCCCTGGAGCCGCACGTCGAGCTCGGTGCCGTCGACCGTCAGTTCCGACGTCGCTTCGCAGCCGAATGCGGCGGCCAGACCGTCCATGAAGGTCACGGCGGCCTCGCCGACCTCCTGGGGGGTCACGTCACTGGTGGTTTCGCTCATCTCGGACTGCTCCTTGTGTTCCTGACGCGCACCCTCACGGGAGCGCTTGCCCCCGCGGGAACGCTGCTGCTTCGACTGCTGCTCGCGCGGTCCGGACGACGACTCGTCGTCGGCCTCGCGCCGAGTTGATCCGTTCGAGGAGTCATTCGACTCGTTCGACGGGCGCGCGTTGCGGCGACCTTGCGACGAGTTCCGCTCGCGGCCGCCGTCCTGCTTCGACCCCTTCTTGCCACGACCGCGCTGGCGGCGGTCCTGCTTGGGGCGCACCGGGGTCGGCTTGACCCGAGCCCGGACCTTGGCCTCGACCTTGAGCCGACCGAAGAGACCCGTCTTGGGCTCCTCGACCACCTCGAAGTCGGCTTCGTCGGCGGCAACGCCCAACTGGTCGAGGGCGCGATCCTTCGCCTCGTCCACCGATGTCCCGGTCGTCACGACCCATTCCATGCTTGCTCCTTGTCGTTCCTGGCGCCGTCGTTCGCAGTCGTCCGCCGCGCCCCTCAGCGCTTCCGCTTCTTCTTCGACGAGCTGGGGCGATTCGACGGACGAGCGCTCCCGTTGCGTCCGGACGGCTTGCTCGACGACGGCCGCTTGGCCGTCGGTGTCGGGCGGTTCTTCGGCTGCGTCGTGCGCTTCGAGGGTCTCACGCCCTCGGCGGCATCGTCGTTCTTGGCCTTGGCCTGCTGCTTGGCCTGACTGAGGTCACGGCGGGCCTGGGCCAGCGGCCCACCGCCGCCGTCGGCCTTGGCCAGTTCGCGGGCGCGCTCGCTCGCCGCCTGGGCCTGCCGGCCGAGCGACTCGTCGCCACCGTAGAACCGCTTGGTGATGTAGAACTGCTGGAGGATGCGCAGCACCGACTGGACGATGTAGTACACGACCAGTCCCAGCAGGAAGAAGATCTGGAAGACGGCGAACGCGACCGGCAGGTACTGCATCAGCTTCTGCTGACCGGGTGACATGGTCGGGCTCACGGCGGCTCGGGCCGCCACCATCCGCTGCTGGCCGAAGTAGAGCAGGCCGAGCACCGCGACCAAGCCGGCGTAGATCAGGCCC
>JAUHYJ010000703.1 GCA_030425785.1 Acidimicrobiia bacterium
CAAGCGGTCGAGCCGCTCGACGATCTCCTCGGTCGCCGAGTCGACGACCGCGAGCGCTCGGACGAGGTCGATGGCGGCATCGAGTGCCAGGAGGTTCCCGACCCCTGACGTGGTCGCCGAGGTGGCTGCGGTCGTGAACCGAATCGTCGCCTTGGTCGCCAGGATCCAGTCGGGCATCGCTCCTCCCGAGCAACACCGTCGCGGACGCGGCTCGCGGTGCGCAACCCGATATCGCGGGAGCGCCGGCGACGGCCGCCGGCTACGACAGCCCGACGCGGACGGCCTTGGTGGCCGCCTCGGCGCGGACCTGCTGGAAGAAGTCGTTGCCCTTGTCGTCGACGACGATGAAGGCCGGGAAGTCCTCGACCTCGATCTTCCAAACCGCCTCCATGCCGAGCTCGGGGTATTCGAGCACATCGACCTGCTTGATGTTGTCGAGCGCCAGCCGGGCGGCAGGACCACCGATCGAGCCGAGGTAGAAGCCGCCGTGCTCCTGGCACGAGTCGGTCACCTGTTGGCTGCGGTTGCCCTTGGCGAGCATGATCATCGAGCCGCCGGCCGCCTGGAACTGCTCGACGTAGGCGTCCATGCGGCCCGCCGTCGTCGGACCGAACGAACCGGACGCGTATCCCTCGGGCGTCTTGGCCGGGCCGGCGTAGTAGACGCAGTGGTCCTTCAGGTACTGCGGCATGTCCTCGCCGGCGTCGAGGCGCTCCTTGATCTTCGCATGGGCGATGTCGCGTGCGACCACCATCGGCCCGGTCAGCATCACGCGGGTCGTCACCGGGTACTGCGAGAGCTCGGCGAGGATGTCGGCCATCGGCCGGTTGAGGTCGACGTGGACGACGTGATCGCTCAGCTCCTCCTCGCTCGGCGGCGGGAGGAACCGGGCCGGGTCGGTCTCGAGCTGCTCGAGGAACACGCCGTCCTTGGTGATCTTGCCGAGCGCCTGGCGGTCGGCCGAGCACGACACCGCCATCGCCACCGGGCAGCTCGCCCCGTGGCGGGGGAGGCGGATGACGCGGACGTCGTGGCAGAAGTACTTGCCGCCGAACTGTGCGCCGATGCCGGTCGTCTGGGCGAGCTCGAGCAGCTTGGCCTCGAGTTCCTGATCGCGGAAGCCGTGACCGAGCTCGGACCCCTGCTTGGGTAGCGAGTCGAGGTAGCGCGCCGACGCGAGCTTGGCGGTCTCGACCGCGAACTCGGCCGAGGTGCCGCCGATCACGACGGCGAGGTGGTAGGGCGGACACGCCGACGTGCCGAGCATCTGCATCTTGTCGAACACCCACGGCAGCAACGTCGCCTCGTTCAGCAGCGCCTTGGTCTCCTGCCAGAGGTAGCTCTTGTTGGCACTGCCGCCGCCCTTGGCCATGAAGAGGAACTTGTAGGCGTCCCCGTCGACGGCGGAGATCTTGATCTCGGCCGGCAGGTTCGTGCCGGTGTTCTTCTCGTCGTACATCGTGAGCGGCGCCATCTGGCTGTAGCGGAGGTTGCTCGTCAGGTACGTGTCCTGGATGCCGTGCGCGATCTGCGCCTCGTCACCGCCGCCGGTGAAGACGAACTGGCCCTTCTTGCCCTTGACGATGGCGGTGCCGGTGTCCTGGCACATCGGCAGCACGCCGCCGGCGGCGATGGCGGCGTTCTTGAGCAGATCGGTCGCGACGAAGCGGTCGTTGTCGCTCGCCTCGGGGTCGTCGAGGATGTTGCGCAGCTGCTGCAGGTGGCCGGGACGCAGATAGTGCGCGATGTCGCGCATGGCCTCGGCGGTCAGCTGCCGGATCGCCTCGGGCTCGACCTTGAGGAAGGTGCCCTCGGGCGTCTCGAAGGTCGACACGCCCTCGGTCGTGACCAGCCGGTAGGGGGTCTCGTCGGCCCCCAGCGGCAGCAACTCGGTGAACTCGAACCCGTCGTCCGACGATGTCTCAGCCATGTCGCCAACCCTACGCACCCGGGCACCTCGGCGGCACACGCGACCGGGCCACGAGGCGGCCCGATCGGTGGTCAGGCGTCGGTCGTCAAGCCGCCGATGGATGGCGTCTCACCGGGGGCGACGACCTCGATCGTGAGCTCGTACTCACCCGGCTCGCCGGTCAGTTCCGACACCTCGATCGACCAGAGCCCGCCGGTCGTCGCGGTGAACTGCAGCGCCGAGTTGAGACGGTCGAAGTCGTCGTTCTCGGCGACGTACCGGCCGGACGGTGATCGGATGATCAGGTACGGGTCGTGGATGCCGCCGGGGACGACGTCGACGCCGTACAGCGACGTGCCGACCACGGC
>JAUHYJ010000058.1 GCA_030425785.1 Acidimicrobiia bacterium
GCCCGTCGCCCGACGGAGCGACCGCCGTGACGTTCAGGGCGACACCCGACACGCCGGACTCGGGCACACCGGCCACCCCGACCACCGGCACCCGCAACACCTCGCCACCGGGGAGGCGGGTGCCCGCGTCGCGGGAGTCGAGCAGTCGATCCGACGCCACCCGCACTCCGCCGGTCTCGTCGGCGACGAACCAGGCCGACACGTCGACCAGGAGGTGGCTGTCGGCCCACGATGTGATGCAGACCTCGCCCGTCTCGTCGACGGGGACGACGACGGCGTTCGGTGCGGTCTGCCCCAGTACGTAGTTGATGGTCGAGGTCCACGGCTCGTCCCCGGCGCACGGCCAGACGGTCACGTGGCCGGCGGCAACCGGGTCGACGGCCGTGACGTTCAGGGCGACACCCGACACGCCGGACTCGGGCACACCGGCCACCCCGACCACCGGCACCCGCAGCACCTCACCGGCCGGCCAACGCGCACCGCCGTCGCGAGTGTCGATCAACCGCTCCGACGCGACCCGAACGGCCTGGTCGATCGCCTCGGTCGGCTCGGGCGACGAACCGGTCGCGAACCAGGCGGACACGTCGACGATCACATCGGTCTCGCGGTAGGTCGAGACGCAGACCCTCCCGGTCTCGTCGACCGGCACGACCACGGCGTTCGGCGCCGTCTGACCGGCGAGGTAGTTCACCGTCGAGGTCCACGGCTCGTCGAGTCCGCACGGCCAGACCGTGAGATGTCCGTCCGCGCTGGCACCGATGGCCGTGACGTTCAACGCGACGCCGGACACGCCCGACTCGGGGACACCGCCGACACCGAGGACCGGCACCTCGAGCCGAGCACCGGGGACCAGCGTGCGGGGCCTCGACGGCGGCGTGTAGCCGTCGATCAAGATCTCGAGGAGGCGCTCGCGCAGCCACATCGAGAACTCGGCCTCACCGGACGCCGTCAGGTGGACGCCGTCGGCGAACCATCGGTCGTTCGACGCCGAGCGGCTCGCGCCGTTCCAGTCGAGCACCGCCAGCCCGTCCCACTCGGCGACCGCCGCCGCAAGGGCGGCGTTCGTCGCGGCGTAGTCGGGCGAGCTGCGACGCGTCGACACGTTCGCCCACACCACGAGGCCGACCTCGCGGTCGGTGAGGGCCTGCATCATCGCGTCGATCCGCGCCTCCATCGCCGCGGGGTCGTCGTTGTACCCGAGCTCGACGAGGACGACGTCGGTCCCGACCGGCACGGTCCGGGCGACGGCCACACCGTCGGGCTGCGAACCCCCGCTCGTGCGCCGACCCGACACGGCGCTCCACATCGACGTCGAGAACCATCCTTCGGTCAGCACCTGCAGCTCGGACGTCGCACCCAGCGCCATACCGGTGCCGACCGAGTCACCGATGAAGGCGAACGTGGCCGCCGCCGTGAGTTCGCGCCGGATCGGGATCAGCTCGAATCCGGGAGCGCGCAACCCGAACGCGTTCCGGAAGCTCCACGCGCTGACGGTGTCGCCGTTGCCGAGATCGACCTCGTTGGCCCAGATCCCGTCGAGTGTCGAGTCAGGGTCGACGACCATGCGCACGCCGTTCGCGTTCGAGAGCCCGTACCTGGACATGAGCGAGTCCGCGTCGATGACGCGGCTCCAGCGGTGGTACGGGTTCGACGGCACGTCGTCCCACGGATCGTCGACGGGTGCGAACACACCGCCGGCGGTGCGCGGGCCGTTCGATGCGGAGAACTGCGTCTCGACGATCGACCCGTCCGGCCACTCGCGCACGACGGTGGCCGTGTCCTCGATGGCCTGGTCGGTGTTGGGCTGCTCGATCGACACGAAGTTGGGTGCGGACGCACTCGACCGGGCCGCGGCACCGCCGTAGACCTGGCACGACGACGTGTCGCAGGTGCCCGCGTACGAGTAGCGCTGCTGGCTGAGCCCGAACGAGCGAGCCGCGACCGCCTGGGCACGCAGGGCGTGCATGCCGAGCCCGCCACCGGCGGAGCCCCAGCTCGCCGAGACCTCCTTCGGGACGACGCCACGCAGATAGTTCTCGACGGCGACCTCGTTGACGACCCGGTTGCCGTCGCTCGTCGAGCGGAACTCGAGCGACCCGCGGTAGTGCGTGACCGACGCGTCGGGTTCGCATGCACCGAGCACGGCGACCGGACCGGAGGTCGACTCGTTCACGTCGGTCGTGAACGTGATCGGCCCCGTGACGCCGTTGCCGACCCGGGTCCAGCTGACCGAGCCGCCGCCGGTGTCGATCCGGGCTTGTGCCGTGGTCCAGTCCTCGACACGCCAGAGTCCGTCGACCGGCAGCTTGGCGTCGGCCTGGAACGCCTCGACCGCGCCGCGGGTCAGGTTCCCGAAGACGCCGTCGATCGGACCGGGCGAGAAGCCCAGGGTGTCGAGTACCTGCTGCAGCTGGCGCACCGCAGCGCCCGTGTCGCCCTGCGAGAGGTTCTGCGCCGGTGCGCTCAGGAGCGCGCACCCTCGATCGGACGACCCGTAGACGTCGAACACGTTGTTCGCGACCTCGATCGCTCGCAGCGATCGATATGCGGTGCCCGAGCCGTTCCAGCGCGCCGTGCCGCCCTCGCTGATCACGCCGAACTCGGACTGACCGTCCCACGGCGTGAGGCGGACCCGGATGTCACCGCCGCGGGTGCCCGATGTGGTCCCGCCGTAGTACGCCTCGAGGATCTCCTCCCAGCTCTGCCCGTCGAGGGCGCGGCCGTAGGCGCCCCACTGCGACAACCCCTTGCCGTGGCCGTTGCCGACACCTCGGACGAGGAACGCGACGACGGTGTCGTCGCCGGGCGGGGCGGCGTCGACCCGGCCCGGCGCCGCGACGACCGGACCCGCGGCGACCGCGAGTGCGGTCAGCCACGCAGCGATTCGCCGACGACGTTGCACGAGCGCGCACGCTATCGATTCGTCACGCGTTCGTAACGTCAGGCCGGCCGATCGCACGACGAATTCTTCGGCCACCCTGCCGCCCGACTCCAGCGGATCGTCAAGGAATCTTCAAGCAAGCGGGTCCGGTGGGTCCGACGCCCGGCATCAGGTCGGGGCGGGTGTCGCAGCGACGGCGAGCGCGTCGACCAGGTCGTTCATCGGGTCACCGGAGTGCCCCTTCACCCATCGGAACCGGACGTCGCCCGAGTTCACGAGCTCGACGAGCGGCTGCCAGATGTCGGCGTTGGCGACCGGCTGCTTCTTCGAGTTCTTCCACCCGTTGCGCTGCCAGTTCTTCCACCAGCCGTCGCGGAAGCAGTTGACCACGTAGGTCGAATCGGACACCACCTGGACGGCACCGGCCTCGCTGCCGACGCCGAGCGACGTGAGCGCCTCGAGCACCGCCATCAGCTCCATCCGCTGATTGGTCGTGTGCGCTTCGCCGCCGGAGCCGCACGGTTCGCCGTCGGGCGCGACCGCCCAGCCCCATCCGCCGGGCCCCGGGTTCCCCGAGCAGGCGCCGTCGGTGTAGACGACGACGGGTTCGACACGGTCGCTCATCGGAGCGCCAACCCGAGCGCGGCTCGGACCAACTGCTCGCCGAGGTAGGCGTCGGCGATCGCCTCCGCGGTCTCGGGCGTCCAGTGGACGCCGTCGGGACGGACGTCGTGGTCGTCGTCGAGCTGCTCGTCGGTGTGCCAGTCGCGCAGCGGCACGACGTCGAGCAGGTCGGGGTGGAGGGTCTGCACGTCGTCGATGATGCCATCGACGACGGCATGGCGTGCAGGATCGGTCTGCCCGCCCTCGAGGTTCAGCCACAGCGGGTTCGGCACCGGCGGGCGCGCCCACGCCACGGTCGGGACCCCCTGGTCGGCCAGCGAGCTCAGCAGGGCGTCGTAGTCGGCGGCCAGACGATCGGCGAACTCGCGGTCGAACGGGGTGACGGCGGCGTCACCGTCCCACCGCCGGTCGAGCACGTCCCACGGGGTGACCAGCACCATCACGACGTCGGGTGACAGCGCCGCCGCGCGTGACGGCACCGTCTCGGTCAGCCAGCGATCACAACGCTCGGGCACCGGCTCCCAGGCGTCGACCCAGCGATCGCCGCCGCGCAGCACGCCGCAGCCGCGTTCGAACTCGAGCTCGACCTGACCGAGGTCGGGGTTCGCGGCGGCCCAGCGCACCAGCCCGTTCCCCATCGCCTCCGCCGTCGAGTCGCCGACCACCAGGATCCGGACCGGCCGCGCCGGCTCGGGCAGCGGCGGGATCGTCGTGGAGGGAGCGAAGGTGGTCGGGGGTGTCGGGGTCGGGCTCGAGGGTGTCGGGTTCGAGGGTGTCGGGTTCGAGGGTGTCGGGGTCGAGGACGGCGCGGTCGACGCGGCCGGCGTGGTGGGAGCGGACGCCGGGTCGGCGGTCGTGGACGGTTCGGACGCCGACGCCGAGGTGCCCACCGTCGTCGCAACCGACGTCGTCGAGGGCGCAGCGAGGGGCACGAGCGGCGTCGTGTCGCCCACGTCGATCGTCGCCGCCTCCGCGATCGCCGCGTCCGTCTCCCAGTAGTTCCCGAGCGCCGTCGGCACGACGAGCACCGCCGCCGCCGCGACCGCGCCCGACGCCACCGCGGCCAACGCCACGGTCGGGCGGAACGACCAGCGAGCCTGGCGGATCGGCTGCTCGACGAGGACGTAGCTCGCCGCCGAGATCGCGCCGGTCACCGCCAACCGCACGATCGTGAGCGGCAACTCCCCGAGCCCAGTCCGGTCGGCATCGAGCACGACGTACACCGGCCAGTGGTACAGGTACACCCCGTACGACACCTTGCCGATCCAGACGAGCGGCGCGAGCGCGCACACGTCGCGCAGCGGCCCCGGCGCCTGCAGCCCGACCAGCAGGGCACCCGATGCGACCGCCACGAGCGGCAGCGCTCCCTCGTACGCCGGGCCCGACGCCGCCGGGAACACCACGACGGCGACTGCCAACGCCATGAAGGCGATCGGTGCCAGCAGCGCGGACCGGGTCGGGACGGCACGCCCTGACAGCACGACGGCGAGCCATGCACCGACCAGGATCTCGGACAGCCGTGCCGGGGTCGCCCAATAGGCGGCGTCCGGACCCCAGACGGCGGCGATCACGGGCGCCGCGGCCATGAACGCGACCGTGATGCCACCCACGGCCGCGGTGCGGGCGCGACGGGTGCGTGCGACACCGAGCAGGCCGAGCATGCACACGGGCCACAGCCAGTAGAACTGCTCCTCGATCGCCAGCGACCAGAAGTGCTCGAGCGGCGACGGTGTGCCACCGGTGTCCGCCAACAGGTCCTGGTACGACCCCTCGCCGGCGAGGAACACCCAGTTCGCGACCTGGAACACCGCGCCGAGTACGTGGGCGCGCAGCGATGCCACGCCGTCGAACCAGTCGGTGACCCGTGACGCGACCACGATCGCCGCGATCGTGACCACCGACGCCGGCAGCAGCCGCCGGAGCCGCCGCCCGTAGAACGCCCCGAGTCGGATCGTGCCGGTCTGGTCGTGCTCGTTGACCAGCAGCGAGGTGATGAGGAAGCCCGACAGCGTGAAGAACACCGACACGCCGAGGTAGCCGCCGTCGAATCCGGGCACCCCGGCGTGGAAGAGCAGCACGGCCACGACGGCGAACGCCCGCACACCGTCGAGCGCCGGCTGGTACGCCAGACGCGTCGATCGATCGGCAACGGGCTGCATCCGCCGGAGTGTAGGAACTCGACGATCGTGAGCGGCGGCTCCCGTCGCGTGTCAGGGCACGACGGCCAGCACGTCGACGATCAGGTCGGCGGCCGCGTAGGTGAACACGCACACGGTGCCGTCCTCGCTCGGTGCAGCCACGACGGTGTTGGCGATCGTCTGCCCCGCCCGGTGGTTCAGGTTCGAGGCGAGCGGCATCGGTTCATCACAGGGCCAGACCGTCAGGTGCCCGGGACCGTCGGGGTCGACGGCAGCGACGCTCACGACGACCGCGGTCGCGTCCGTCGTCCCGACGTCGACCGCCACGTGTGTGCCGGCTGCCGGACGCGAACCGACGAACCCGATGGGACCATACGCCGGGCGCGTGTCGAGCGCTCGCCACGGCGTCGCTCCGGTCACCACCCCGTCGACCGCGGACCCTGCGAGGTCGACGACGACATCCGTCGCCGCGTGGGTGTAGATGCAGACCGTGCCGTCGACCCCCGCCGTGGCGAGCACGAGGGTCGCCACCGTGTCGCCGGCCGAGTAGTTCACGTTCGATGCGTTGGGACGCGGTTCGCCGCACGGCCAGACCGTCAAGAATCCTGGTGCGGCGGCCGCAACGGCCGTCACATTGAGCGCGAGGACATCGGCCGGGTCGGCGACGTCGAGCGTGAGCGTCGTCCCCGCCGGCGGCCGACCGCCTGAGTGGCCGATCTGACCAGCGAGGCGGGTCTCGAGCACTCGCTCGGGCTGCCGGGCGACGAACCCCGATCCGAACCAACCCTGCAGGTCGACGACCAGGTCGGCCCACCCGAGCGCGTAGAAGCACACTCGCCCGCCGTCGCCCAACGCGGTGACGACACTGTTCGCCACGGTCTGGCCGGCGACATAGTTGAGGTTGGACGCGAGCGGTCGGGGCGACCCGCACGGCCAGACCGTGACGAACCCGTCCGAGACCGGATTGGTCACCGTGACGTTCAGCACGACGGCGCTCGCCCCGCCGTCGACACCAGACGTCGCCGTCACCGGCAGCTCGAGCGTCCGCCCGCCGAACGGATCGGAGAACTCCGGTTCGTCGGTGTACACGGTCTCCCAGACGGCCAGACGCGTGTCGAGCAGACGCGGTCCCGATCCGACGAGGTGGTGGTCGGTCGCGTCGAACGAGAGATCGATCACCTCGGTGTCGCCGAGCACGCCACCGTCGAGATCGACCGGCGTGTAGCTCACGAGAGCACGGTACGACCGACCCGCGACGAGCGGCTCGCGCGGGAAGATGTAGGCGCCGCCGAACGACTCGCCGATGCCCATGACCTCGGTTCCCGACATGAAGCAGGCGGGGACGGCGCTCCCGGCGTCGTCGGTGAACGACCACGAGTCGAGGCGGAGGTCGCCGAACTGCTCGTACGTGAAACCGTCCACCGTCTCGTCGTAGACCGGCTGCGGCACGAACAGGAACACCGGCGGCCCGTTGATCCAGCTGTCGGCAGGCGGGCACGCGACGGACGGATCGGGGATCTCACCGCCGAGCCAGGTGAGGATCGGCATGGTGCCACCGTTCGCGGGATAGGTGAACACCTCGGTCGGGTCGCCGTCGTGGTCCCAGACGAACCCAGCGGCTGACGCGATGTCGTTGACCCCCTGCCCGACATGGGTGACCCTCGGATCGACGAACGGCCGGCCGTGGAGCGGCGTCTCCATCCAACGATCGATGGAATGACCACCATCGCGCCCGTAGCAGTCGAGGACGTTGTGGCCCCGGTCACCCGAGTCGGTCGGCAGGAGGTCGTCATCGACACCGTGCCCGCAGTACGACGATCCCTGCGTCCGCAGCCAGGCGAGGTAGTCGACGTGCCGCTGAGCGCTCTCGGCCCGCTCGGAGCTCCACTCCAACGGTGGCAGCGCCGAACCGTCCGGATAGCGCCCGGCGAACGACCGCCACCAGTTCGCGACCGCCAGCAACTCCGTGGACGCCGGCCGCTCCGGCAGCCGCGACGCTGTCGAGCTCGCCGGGACGAAGCCGATCTCGGCGGCTGACACCGCAACCGGCAGAGCGGGTGCGCTCACAGCGACGGCGAGCGCCGAGGCGGCGACGACGACCGCGATGCCGACCACACGGTGTGGCCTCTTCGACCCGGGCATCGTCGGGACGCTAGTCAGCTCGCATCTGCGGATGCCACACCGTGGCGGCGCACGCTGCGCGTCGCTTCGCAGTACCGTCGCGCACCGATGGAGGGTCGACGTCTGCTCGCAACCGTGCTCACGGTCGGTGCCGTCATGACGACGGCGTTCACCGTGGGCGACGACGCCGACCGCACGGTGGACGCGGCGCCCGTCGAGGAGTCCCGGCTCGCCCAGGGGCCCCTCGGCGGCATCTCGATCATCGGCGACTCGGTGATGCTCGGCTCGCTGGTGGTCGACACCGACCTTCCCGACCGACTGGTCGAGCAGGGATGGGGGCCGGTCCGGGCTCGCGCCGGCGAGGGCTACTCGACCGGCTACTTCGACGTGCCGATCCAGTTCAAGGCGTCGTTCTGGATCGAGCAGTGGCGGTCGGCCGGCTGGGACCCCGAGGCGGTCATCGTCAACTTCGGGGCCAACGACTCGGGGTTCTGCGGCGCCGACACGATCTGTGCCGAGGCGGCCATCCGCCATCTCGTGGACACCATCGGTCCCCGCCGCATCTTCTGGCCGAAAATCACGCGGTTCCCGTTCCACCGCACCACCCAGGACGCCTGGAACGACGCCCTCGACCGGGTGGCGGCGACCACGCCCGGTTTCGCCACCTGGGACTGGCCGACGGTCATGTACGAGATCGGCCTGTATTCCCCCACCGACCACATCCACCAGACCGCCGCCGGCTACCGCGCGCGGTCCCAGCGGATGGCGGTCGAGGCGACACTCGCGCTCTCCGACGCCCGTCAGGTCGGCGGTCCGGTACCGCTGCCGGCGGCCGGCGACCCGAGCGAGCTCGTGCCGATCGAGCCGGTCCGCGTGCTGGACACTCGCGACGCAGACGCCGGTCGTGTGGCGGCCGAGGCGCTCGTCACCGTCCCTCTCGCCGAGCACGTACCCGAGGGAGCGACGGCCGTCGGGCTGTACGTCACGGCGGTCGACCCGGCCGGCGACGGGCACCTGTCGGTGGCGCCGTGCCCCGACAACGACGGTTCGACATCGATGCTCAACTACACCGCCCGTGCCAACCGGGGCGCGTCGACGATCGTGCCCCTCGGCGACGACGACACGGTGTGCGTCTACTCGTGGGCCGAGACCGACATCGTGGTCGACCTCCAGACCGTGTTCGTCCCCACCGGCGCTTCGCCCGACAGCCTCCGGTTCACGCCGACGGCACCCCAGCGCCTGATCGACACCCGCGACACCGGCCGGTCGCGCCGCATCGAGGTCACCGTCCCGGGCGACGCACGCGTCGCCGCCGTCAACGTGACGGTCACCGGGAGCACCGAGCCGGGCCACGTCACCGCGCATCCGTGTCTCGACGAACCGCCCCTGACCGCGATGCTCAACCACGGCGCCGGTGAGACCATCGCCTCGTTCGCGTTCGTGACCGCGTCCGATGACGGCACGATCTGCTTCGACACCTTCACCGAGACCGACCTCGTCGTCGACCTCAGTGGCGTCGGGTCCGCGGACGGCGAGCTCCGCTTCGTCGCCGCCGAGCCGACGCGCACGATCGACACCCGCGACGGGACCGGCGGATGGGGGTTCCGTCACGGCTCGGGTCAGACCATTCCAGGCGTCGTCGCTCCTCCCGACGCCGAGGCGGTGACCGGCACGGTCACCCTGGTCCAGCCGTATGCCGCGAGCTTCCTGCAGACGTTCGGGTGCGGGCCGGTTCCCCCGACGAGCGCCGTCAACGCGGCGGCCGGTGCCGTCTACGCGAACGCCACCACGGTCGGCATCGAGGAAGGCCGCCTCTGCATCCGGGCGTACGCCGGCGGCGGGACCGTCTTCGACACGACCGGATGGTGGGTGCCCTGACCATCCTGCCCTGACCGTCTGCCCTGACCATCCGGGGCCCTGCCAGGCCGTCGCCGACGCGGCCGTGGGCGCGCGTGTAAGCGTTTCCGGTGCGTCCGTGAGGTACCGGTCGGTAACCGTGCGATGATGGTCGGATGATCTTCGACGGCTACGTGCATCAGCTGCCCGACATCGATCCGACCGAGACCCAGGAATGGCTCGATTCGCTCGATGCGGTCGTCGACGTGCACGGCAAGACCCGTGCTCGCTACCTGCTCTCGAAGCTGCTCGACCGGGCCAACGCCAACGGCGTCAGCTTCCCGGCGACCGTCAGTACGCCCTACGTCAACACGATCCCCGTCGACCACGAGCCGTGGTTCCCCGGCGACGAGCACATCGAGCGCCGCATCCGGGCCTTCATCCGCTGGAACGCGGCGATGATGGTCGTCAAGGCGAACAAGCACGCCGACGGCATCGGCGGGCACCTGTCGACCTTCGCCAGCTCGGCCTCGCTCTACGAGATCGGCTTCAACCACTTCTTCCGCGGCTCGGACGACAAGCCCGGCGACCACGTCTACATCCAGGGCCATGCGGCACCGGGCATCTACGCACGGGCCTACCTCGAGGGCCGACTCACCGACAACGACCTCGACCACTTCCGCCAGGAGATCGGTCGCGACGGCCAGGGCCTGTCGTCGTACCCGCACCCGCGGCTGATGCCGCACTTCTGGGAGTTCCCGACCGTGTCGATGGGCCTCGGCCCGATCACGGCGCTCTACCACGCCCGCTTCAACCGCTACCTCCACAACCGCCAGATGGACGACACGAGCGACAGCCGTGTGTGGGCGTTCCTCGGTGACGGAGAGTGCGACGAACCCGAGACGCTCGGCGCCATCTCGCTCGCGTCGCGCGAACAGCTCGACAACCTGATCTTCGTCGTCAACTGCAACCTGCAGCGCCTCGACGGCCCGGTGCGCGGCAACGGCAAGGTCATCCAGGAGCTCGAGGCCGTGTTCCGCGGCGCCGGCTGGAACGTCATCAAGGTCATCTGGGGCTCGCGCTGGGACGAACTGCTTGCCCAGGACAAGGACGGCGTGCTGCTCAACAAGATGAACACGACCGTCGACGGCGAGTACCAGCGGTACGCGGTCGAGAACGGCGACTACATCCGCGACAACTTCTTCGGCCCCGACCCGCGCCTGCGTCAGATGGTGTCGCATCTCGAGGACGACGAGCTGCGCAACCTGCCTCGCGGCGGCCACGACTACAAGAAGCTGTACGCCGCGTACAAGGCCGCGACCGAGAACCTCGGGTCGGGCCGACCGACCGTGATCCTGGCCAAGACGGTCAAGGGCTGGACGCTCGGCGAGGGCTTCGAGGGTCGCAACGCGACCCACCAGATCAAGAAGATGACCAAGCAGCAGATCCTCGATCTGCGCGAGCGGCTCTACATGCAGGACGAGATCCCCGAGAGCTCGCTCCAGGACGACCAGTTCCCGTACTTCCGCCCGGCCGAGGACTCGATCGAGTACCAGTACCTCATGGAGCGCCGGAAGGCGCTCGGCGGTGCGTTGCCCAAGCGCACCACCAAGGCGCGCCGCCCACTGCCCCTGCCCGCGGACGAGACGTTCGCCGAGATGACGGCCGGCTCGGGCGACCAGGCGGTCTC
>JAUHYJ010000059.1 GCA_030425785.1 Acidimicrobiia bacterium
CAGCTCGTCGGCGTCGACGTCAGCGGCATCGGTCTCGATCCAGGTCCGCGCGAAGACCTCGGCGTAGCGGGCGGAGTCGACCGCCGTGACGTGGCCGCCGGCCCGCTTGAAGGCCTGGGCGACTCGGGTGGTGCCGGTGAACAGGTCGAGTGCCGTGCGCGCACCAGAGCGTTCGAACAGCTCGGTCAACACCGGGATCAGGCGCCGCTTCGAGCCCAGGTACTTGATCACGGTCGGGTCGCGGTGGCGTCCTCGTCCGGCGGGGCCGGACGGGCGGCCGTCTGTCGTGCGAACGCCTCGCGGTCGACGGCGATGAAGGTGGCACGCGCCGACGCAACGAGTTCGTCGGCGTCGACGTCGGTGAGCTCACCGGTCAGGTGCAGCTTGCGTCCTTCGCGCCGGTCGAGCCGCACGCGACACGCGAGTGGACGGAACAGCGGCGTCGGGGCGTGGTACCGCACGTACAGGTCGCCGGTGAACGCGGCCTCGCGGATCACGCCGAGGACGAACCCGAACACGTCGTCGAACAGGGCGGCGACGATGCCGCCGTGGCTGCGGTTCGGGGCACCTTCGTGGGCCGAGCGCAGGGTGACGAGGGCCTCGATCTCGTCACCGTGGCGGTGCAGCTCGAGATCGAGGCCGTACGGCGACGAGCTGCCCGACACCGGCCGGTCGTCGAAGTCGTGGTCGAAGCGTCCCTGGGGGAGGTCGGTCACCTGGCGGTCGGCGAACGGGTGGTCGCCGCGGCTGCGGTGCGCCTGCGGCCACAGTTCGGCCGTGATCTGTTCGAGCACGTCGGCGAGCCGCTCGATCTGGTCGAGCGTCGCATGCCGCCCGACGAAGGCATGGGAGAGCTCACGTATGGCCGTTCCGGCGCGCTGGCGCGCGACCCGGATCTGGTCGTCGGTGGTGACGGTGCCAGTGTCCATCTCGTGACATTGGCAGGTGGTCGATGACGGGTGCAATGCGAGGCGGTGGCGGCGGGATGAACGAACGCGGATCGATCTGGCCGTGAGGTGGCGTCGCCGTGAACACTGCCCGAACCCTGCCGCCGGAGCCTTGCGGGATCGATGGGCCGACCCGAGGATGAGCGCATGCAGTCGTCGGAGCTCGAGTTGGCTCGCCAGGACCTTGCGGCCGACCGGCATCGGCTCGCCGAGATCGACCGGGTCGGCGACGCCTGGACGCTCGGTCCCCGACGCAACGAGCGCATCAACCGGCACCTCCGCGCTGCACTGGCGGACGCCGGGCTCGCGTCGGGCCGGGTGCTCGAGGTCGGCGCACGTGCGCACCCGCGGCTGGATGTCTTCGCCGCGACCCACTGGACGTACGAGGTCCTCGACATCGAGGACGGTTCGTGCGACGTGCCGGTCGTCGTCGGCGACATCACCGACTGCGGTGAGCTGGCATCGGAGTCCTACGACGTCATCGTCAGCGTCGACGTGTTCGAGCACATCAACCGACCGTGGCTCGCCGCAGCCGAGATCGCCCGCCTGCTCCGCCCTGGAGGTCTGTCGTACACGTCGACGCTCTTCGCGTGGCGGTACCACCCGGTCCCGATCGACTACTGGCGGTTCACCCCCGACTGCCTCGACTTCCTGTTCTCGGATCTGACGCGCGTCGACTCGGGCTTCGACACGACCGAACGACGCCGGGACATCCGGGGGCGCGGCCGGCGCGACCAGGTTCCCGTCGATGCGCTCGGCGGATTCCGGGAGAACTGGCGGGTCTTCCATGTCGGGCGGAAACCGTGGCGATGACCGTGTCGGAGACCGCGACGCCGGACGTCGAGGGACCGGATCGGGTGCTGACCTGCGTGTGCATCGCAGACTCGGACACCCGACTCAAGTGGACCGTCCGGGTCGCGGAGCGGATCGTCGACCGGATGGTCGAGCGGATTCCCGGCGTCGACCGGTGCTCGATCGTCGTCGTGTCGTTGTCGGCCGGAGCGGTGCCCACGGAGCAGCAACTCGCCGATCATCAGGTCTCGGCGCCGCATCTCGTGCTCGGTGACGACGACCTCCCGGCGTTGCTCGCTGACGCGGACGTGGTGATCGTGAACACCGTCGGCTCGCGACTCTCGCGGATCATCGGCCACGGAGCGGCACTCGCGGACGAGATCGGGCGACGGCCGGTGGTGATCACCGGCTACGCCGGCCTCGTCTACGAGAAGTACGTGGAGGGGCTCGTGTGGCGGCTCGGCGCCGACGTGATCTGCTGCAACTCGCTGCACGACCTCGAGCTGTTCCGGTCGCTCGCCGTGTCGCTCGGCGCGGATCCGTCGCCGCTCGTCGCCGCCGGCGTCGCGGTCGCAGCGCTCGACCCCGGCACCACCTCGTCGCCGCGACCTTGGCCGCCGGAGCGAGTCGTGTTCGCCGTGCAGCCGGATGTCCCGCGCCGACTCGACGACCGTGTCTACCTGCTCGAACGCCTCGTGTCGTACGCCCGCGCCCACCGCGACCGCGAGGTGGTCGTCAAGCTCCGCTCGCGGCTCGGTGAGCTCACGACCCATCGCGAGAAGCACCACTACGAGCAGCTCTACCGACGCCATGTCGTCGACCGCCCGGCGAACCTCCGGTTCGAGTACGGACACATGGGAACGCTGCTCGATACGACCGATCTGCTCGTGACGGTGAGTTCGACGGCCGCGGTGGAGGCACTCGCCCGCGGCGTGCACGTCGGCATCATCACCGATCTCGGGATCGGTGAGTCGATGGGCAACCACCTCTTCATCGGGTCGGGCCTGCTCGTCTCGATGAACGACGTCGACATCGATCGCCGCCCGGTGCTCGACGTGGCATGGGCGGCACGCAACGGCCTTCGTGGTGACGAGCGACCCGAAGTGGCCGCCGATCGGGTGATCGATCTCCTCGTCGGGGCATCCGACGGGCGACCATTGCCGACTCCGGTCCGGCTCGTGACGAGCGAACGCATGCCCCGGCTGTTCAGCCGGGTCGTCGAGTCGGCGTCGGGATACCCGCCGTCGGCGTCGCCGGTCGCCGAAGGACGATCGCGACGCGTGCGGCGACGCGTCGGTCGACTCGTCCACAGTGCTGCACGCCGCTGCTACCGCTCGCTCGTCAGGTGGGCAGACCTGTGACCGTCGTGGCCATCATCCCCGCCCGGGGTGGATCGAAGGGCGTGCCCGGGAAGAACCTCGCGCTGGTCGGTGGGCGTTCGCTCGTTCGGCGGGCGGTCGACAGCTGCCATCGGGCACGGACGATCGAGCGCGTCGTCGTGTCGACCGACGATCGACTGATCGCGCTCGAAGCCGCCGATGCGGGCGCGCTCACCGTCGAGCGGCCCGACGAACTGGCGTGCGACGAGTCGACGTCGGAGTCCGCGCTGTTGCACGCACTGGGCGAGCTGGACGTCGACGCGTCGGTGGTGGTCTTCGTGCAGTGCACGAGCCCGTTCATCGATCCGTCGGACCTCGACCGTGCCGTTGCCGCCGTGCAGTCCGGGAACTGCGACGTCGCGTTCGCCGCGGCGCAGTTCCACGGCTTCGTCTGGCGCGTCACCCCGGACGGGCACGACGGGGTGAACCACGATCCCTCCGTCAGGCAGCGCCGCCAGGACCGGCCGGAGGAGTTCGTCGAGACCGGCGCCTTCTACGTCGTCGACGCCGCCGGTTTCCTGCGCGCCGGCCACCGCTTCTTCGGCCGAGCGCGTCCGATCGTCGTGAGTGCGCCGCCCATCGAGATCGACGACCCGATCGACCTCGAGACCGCGCGGCTCATCGCGCCGCAGCACGGTGTGCCGCACGCGATCGACGTGAGAGCCGTCGTGACCGACTTCGACGGCGTGCACACGGACAATCGGGCGTACCTCGACGAGCGCGGGATCGAATCGGTCGTCGTGAATCGCGCCGACGGCATGGGCATCTCGCACCTGGTCGCTGCGGGCATCCCGGTCCTGATCCTGTCGACGGAGCGCAACCCGGTGGTCAGAGCCCGGGCGAGCAAGCTCGGCGTCGACTGCATCGACGCCTGCGACGACAAGGTGTCGGCGATGCTCGCGTGGCTGCGCGCCCGGGAGGTCGACCCGGCCGACACGCTCTTCATCGGCAACGACGTGAACGATGCCGGGTGCCTCGAGCTCGTCGGCGTGCCCGTCGTCGTCGCCGACGCGCACCCCGGCGTCCGACATCTCGCCGTGGCGACGACCTGTGCCGTCGGCGGCGACGGCGCCGTGCGCGAGATCGCCGACGCCGTGCTCCGCAGCCGCTCGACCGTCACACATCCACACCGCCACTCCTCATCCCACCACTCCTCATCCCACCCTCGATCCGGTTCCACCGGAGGTGCGCATCGGCCGGCGCGACGTCGGACCGATGTCGCCCGCATACCTGATCGCCGAGATCGGCATCAATCACAACGCGGAGGTCGCGATCGCCAAGGCGCTCATGGACGTCGCCGCGGATGCCGGGTGCGACGCCGTCAAGTTCCAGAAGCGGACACCGAGCATCTGTGTGCCGCTCGAGCAACGATCGAAGATCCGTCAGACCCCGTGGGGCGAGATGACGTACCTGCAGTACAAGGAACGTATGGAGTTCGACCGTGCCGGCTACGAGGCGATCGCCGCCCACGCCGCGGAACTGGGGATCGATTGGTTCGCGTCGCCGTGGGACATCCCGTCGGTCGAGTTCCTGGAGGAGCTCGACGTCGTCTGCCACAAGATCGCCAGCGCGTCGATCACCGACGTGCCGCTCTTGCACGCGGTGCGCGACACGGGCCGGCCGATCATCATGTCGACCGGCATGTCGACCGCCGACGAGATCGACGTCGCCGTCGAGGCGGTCGGAACCGAGCGGTTGGTGCTGCTGCACACCACCTCGACCTATCCGTGTCCCGAGCACGAGGCGAACCTCAACGCAATCCACACACTCCGGCGCCGCTACGGCGTCCCCGTCGGCTACTCGGGACACGAGCGTGGACTCCAGATCTCGGTGGCGGCGGTGGCGCTCGGCGCGTGCGTCGTCGAGCGTCACGTCACCCTCGATCGCACGATGTGGGGGTCGGATCACGCGGCGTCCCTCGAACCGCACGGTCTTCGCCAGCTCGTTCGGGACATCCGGATCATCGAGACCGCGACGGGGGACGGCGCACTGCGCGTCTTCCCCGGCGAGGAGGAGCCGCGCCGGCGACTCCGACCCGCACTGCTCGCGACCGCCTGACGATGCGACAACTCGTCATCGCTGCCACCGACTCGCACCTCAAGTGGGCGGCGCACATGGCCGGACGGGTGCCGGCGACGTGGGACCAGCGCATCGTGGTGCTCGAGTCGGCGATCGGACCGTCGTCGCGGCAGATCGCCGCCGCGACGGCCGGTACCGGCCTCGAACGAGTGGAATCGGCGACGGTCAGCGATCTCCGTGCTGCGTTGCGTCGCTGCCCGGTCGACAGCGTGCTGTTGGCCTGCCCCGGCCCCTTCATCGCCGGCATCGAGGCGACCGTGCTCAGAGCGATCGACCGACGCCCTGCGACGGCAGCGGTCACCCCCGGCATCGCATCGCCGGTCCGGACCAGAGCGATGCTCGCCCGCCGCGATCTCGATGCGGTCATCGTCCACTCGATCGCCGAGCGCGTCGAGCACGAGGCAGCGTTCGCTCGGCTCGGCGTGCCGACGACGGTCGCGCTCGCACGGCTGCCGACTCTTGTGGCCGGTGTCAGGTCGGAGGCGCGAGAGCGACGCCCGGTGTTCGTCGCGCAATCGGAGGTCCCGGCCGAGTACACCGAGCGTCGGCGTCTGCTGCGTCTGCTGGCCGCCGCATACCCCGACGGCGTCGTGGTACACCTTCGATCACTCGACGGTGAGCGGACGGCGCATGTCGAGCGCGATGCGTACCCGGCGATCTGGTCGGACCTCGTCGGGAGCGGTGCCGTCGCCGACGGTGTCGTCGAGTTCGTCCACGGGCCCATGGCCGACTGGATCGCGCGGGCGCCGGTCGTCCTCACGGTCAGCTCGACCGCTGCGCTCGAGGCGATCGCCGCCGGAACTCCCGTCGGGATCGTCGCCGACCTCGGCATGCGCAGCGATCTCCTCAACGGCGTGTTCGCGGGGTCGGGCCTCTTCGTGGAACTCGAACGGGGGCCCGCTGCCGGCGACGGCCGACCGCGTGAGGAGTGGTCGCGCCGTCACTACTTCCACGATCCGGGCATCGACGACTGGTGCGACGTGCTGGAGCGGATCGTCGACCAGGGGCCACGGCCGCACCCGGGGACGACTCGCCGTCACTGGTGGCCGGCCGCCAAGTGGGTCGTCGGTGCGGCGCGACCGACCATCGGCGTGCTCGGCGCACGGAGTTCGGCATGAGCACGGCCGGCACCGTGGCGTGGGTCGAGTCCCCGTTCCAGCTGCTCTCGGCGATCGAGGCGGCGTCGGCAGGCTTCCTGGCCGGTCCCGTCGAGATTCATGCACGCGGAGCGAGCACGCCGTACGATGCCGTGCTCAGGATGCTCGACCGGCGTCCGGTGCGCGGGGTCAGCGTGGTCACCGACAGCTCGATCCGTCGTGCGCTGGCGAACACCGGGCGTGCCACCGAATTGGCGATCGGCGACCTGTGTTCCGGGCAAGCGGGTGTGCTCGTCGCGCGAGCTCGCGCGCGACGGCTGGTCGTCCTCGACGACGGCTCGTCGACGCTCGCGGCGCTCGCCGAGCTGACGAACCCGACCGGTGTCCTCGTCCGCCCGCGATCGTCCGGTCGGAGCGCACGGGTGGCCGTCGGTCGAGTGCTGCACCGCATCATCCGTGGGCGCTACCGCGATCGCGTGGCCGTCGTGACCGGGCTGCCGGTCGACGCGTTCATCGGCAGCGTGCCGGCATCGCACCACGCCTTCGGATGGACTCACGGGAGCGACATGACGTGGGGGATCCCCGACGTCGATGTCGTCGTCCTGGGCACCGCTCTGGCCGCCGACGGCTTGATCGACGACGAACGCTACGTCGAGTGGCTCAACCGTCTGCTCGACACGACCGAGGGACGAGTCGTCTTCTTTCCGCATCGTCGCGAGGGCACTGCGATGTCCGAGGCCGTCCGCCGCCGGGGTGTCATGGTGGGCTCGACGACGGGTCTCCCCATCGAGATGATCCTGGGGCAGTTCCGGCCGGGGACGCGGGTGGCGACGCTGCCGTCCACGACGGTGTTCACGGTCCCGACGATCGCGCCCCACCTCGATGTGGAGTGCTGGCCGGTGCCGGACGCGTGGTGGACTCCGCACGCCTCACTCGCGATGCGGCGGCTGGTCACCTACATCTGCGACGACCACGTGATGCCGGTCGACCCGACGGCGTCGCTCAGTCCGGATCGGACGATGCAAGCGCCTCGGTGAGCGTGTTCCACGCGAGCGTCGCGCACTTGATGCGCACCGGGAACTTGACGACGCCCTGGAGTGCCTCGAGGTCGCCGAGTGAGATGTCGGCGTCAGCCTGCTCGGCCCCGTCGGTGTCGATCGACATCATCGACTTGAAGCGGCGCACGAGGCCCCGCACCTCGCCGACCGACTTGCCCTTGACCGCGGCACTCATCATCGACGCCGACGATTGGCTGATCGAGCAACCCTGGCCGCTCACTTTCACATCGCTCACGATGGCGTCGTCACCGTCGCCGTCGACGTCGAGGTAGACGGTGATCTCGTCGCCGCACAGCGGGTTGTGCCCTTCCGCGTGCCGAGCCGGGGGCACGGGTAGCTCACCGCGGTTGCGGGGCGTGCGGTAGTGGTCGAGGATGATCTCGCGGTACAGGTCTTCGAGGCCGGGCATGGTGTCCTCCCGATCGCCGGGTCAGAGCCCGAAGATATCGGTCGCGCCGTCGAGCGCGTCGGCCAGCGCGTCGACGTCGGAGCGGTCGTTGTACAGGTAGAGGCTGGCGCGAGCCGTCGCGTTCACCCCGAGGAGCCGCATGAGCGGCTTGGCGCAGTGGTGCCCGGCGCGCACGCACACGTTGCGCTCGTCGAGCACCTGGCTGACGTCGTGTGGATGGATGTCTCGGAACTCGAAGCTCAGCACCCCGCCCCGGACCTCGACGTTGTCGGGGCCGTGGATGCGGATGTCGTCGCCGTAGCGCTCGGTCAACGTGTCGAGGGCGTAGCGGGTCAGATCCATCTCGTGTCGGCGGATCTCGGCCATCCCGATGCCCTCGAGGTACTCGACGGCGGCGCCGAGCCCGATCGCCTCGACGATCGGCGGGGTCCCGGCCTCGAACTTCGCCGGGACGGGTGCGGTGGTGAACCCGTCGAGACGGACGTCGGCGATCATGTTGCCGCCCCCGATGAACGGGGGCATGGCGTCGAGCAGCTCCATGCGTCCCCACAGGCACCCGATGCCCGACGGGCCGACCATCTTGTGGCTCGAGAACGCGACGAGATCGGCGTCCCACACCTGGACGTCGGTGACGTTGTGCGGGACGTACTGGCAGGCGTCGACGATCGCGAGCGCGCCGGCGTCGTGCGCTCGGCGGCACAGCTCGGCGACGGGCGTGATCGTGCCGAGCACGTTGCTCATCGCCGTGAACGAGAACGCCTTGGCGCCGTCGAGCAGCTGGTCGAGGTCGGCGAGGTCGAGTTGACCGTCCTCGGTCAGGGGTACCCAGCGCAGTTCGATGCCCTGCCGCTCGGCGAGCATCTGCCACGGCACGATGTTGGCGTGGTGCTCCATGTGGGTGAGCACGACGGCGTCGCCCTCGCGCAGGTTCGCGCCGCCCCACGACGAGGCGATCAGGTTCATCGACTCGGTGGCGTTCTTCGTGAACACGATCTCGTCGGCCGAGGGGGCGTTGATCAGGCGGGCGACGGCGGCTCGGGCTCCCTCGTACCGGTCGGTCGCCCATCCGGCGAGCCGGTACGCACTGCGGTTGATCGGCGCGTAACCCGTTCGCAGGAAGTCGTCCATGGCTTCGATGACCTGCCGCGGCTTCTGCGAGGTGTTGCCCGAGTCGAGGTAGACGATCGGCGCACCGTCGATCTCGCGGCGCAGGATGGGGAAGTCGGCGCGGATCGCCGCCCAGTCGGTCGAGCTCGTCGTCGTGTTCGTCCCGCTCACACCGCCGCCCGGAACGCCTCGTAGCCGTCGCGTTCGAGCTGTTCGGCCAGCTCCATGCCGCCCGACTGCACGATCCGGCCGCCGACGAGGATGTGGACGTGGTCGGGCTGGATCTCGTCGAGGAGGCGCTGGTAGTGGGTGATCAGCACCACGCCCATCTCGGGTCGCTCGGCACGCACCTCGGAGATGCCCTTCGCGACGATGCGCAGCGCGTCGATGTCGAGACCGGAGTCGGTCTCGTCGAGGATGGCGAGCTCTGGCTCGAGGATCGCCATCTGCATGATCTCGTTGCGCTTCTTCTCGCCGCCGGAGAAACCTTCGTTCAAGTAGCGGTCGACGAATGACGAATCCATCCCGAGCCGCTGCATCCACTCCATCGTGGCGAGCCGCAGCTCGAGCACCGACAGATCGATGCCCTTGCGGGCCGACAGTGCCTGACGGAGGAACTGGATGACGGAGACACCCGGGATCTCCTGGGGGTATTGGAAGGCGAGGAACATGCCGGCCTTGGCGCGCTCGTCGGGTGGCCAGTCGGTGACGTCGTCGCCCCGGAAGGTGACCGTGCCGGCCGTGACCTCGTACTCGGGCGAACCGAGCATGGTCGTGCCGAGCGTGCTCTTGCCCGAACCGTTCGGGCCCATGATGGCGTGGATCTCGCCGGGCTCGACCACGAGGTCGATGCCCCGCAGGATCTCGTCGGCGGTCGGCACACCGGGCTCGGTGGCGGGGCGGGCGTGCAATCCGTCGATCCGGAACAGCTCCGTCATAGTGTCCGAGTCTACGAGGCGAGGAGCTGGATTATCACTACGCCGGTAGGAGAAATGCCGTCGGCTGACGGGAGCGATGACGCGGTCGGGCGGTCCGGCGCGCTCGCGCTCGCCCTCGACGCGGTGGTGCCCGGCTGGTCGTGGTGGCCGGGCGGTCCGGCGACCCGGCGCGCCGCTGCCGCGGCGCTCGTTGCCGTGGGCACCGCGTTCCCCGTCGGTGTCGGGCTCTACGCCGTGCTGGGCGGCCGCAACTGGGTCGCGCTCAGCCTCGATGCCGACTTCCTGCTCTGGCTGAGCATCGCCCTGGCGGCTGCGGTCGTCGTGCGACTCGCATGGCTGGCGCCGCGGGTGTGGTCGAGACGCGATCGTCGACGCGACCTCGTGGCGGGTGTGGCGATCGTCCTGGTCGTGGCCGTGCCACTGTCGGTCGGCGCGGTCGGCGCCCTGCGGGCGCGCGCTGCGATCGCGCCGGTGTTCACCGAGACCGCCGAGGGTGCGCCGTTGTTCGACGTCGACGCGACCCCGTCCGACGACGACGATGCTGCCGACGACGATGCTGCTGACGACGCTGCTGCAGACGACGGGGTGACCGTCGGCACGTCGACGCCGACGTCGACCACCGAACCGGACCGCATCGGCGAGGCGTCGCTCGACGCCGGGGGTGCCCGCACGACCACGACCACGACCGACGCGCCATCGCTGCCCGGGCAGCCCCGGTCGGGCGTCGACCCCGCCGTCGTCGCCGACGTCCAGAACATCTTGATCCTGGGTGGCGACGCCGGCCCCGGCCGGGCCGGGTTGCGCACCGACGTCATCATGCTCCTGAGCGTCGACACCGCGTCGGGGAGGGCCGGCCTCGTCTCGATGCCGCGGGACATGAAGGGGCTGCTGTTCCCGGTCGGCACGCCGCTCGAGGCCCGGTACCCGTACGGCTTCACGAAGCTCGCCAACGCCGTGTACCCGATCGTCTCATCGGATCGCACACTGCGCGACGCCTACACGGCCGAGGACATCCGCCCTGGCGTGTACGCGATGGCCCAGGCCGTCGGCTACTCGCTCGACGTCACCATCCACGACTACGTCTTGATCGACATGCAGGGGTTCGTCGATCTGATCGACGCCGTCGGTGGGGTGACGGTCGACGTCAGCAAGCAGCTGCCGATGCCCGGCAACATCCCCGGTGGCGACGTGGTGTATCCCGACACCATCGGTCCGGGACGCGTCGAGATGAACGGGACCGTCGCACTCGGCTACGTGCGGTCGCGCTACGCCGACAGTGACTTCCAACGCACGGCCCGACAGCGCAAGCTCGTCGCCGCGCTCGCCCAGCAGGTGTCGTTCACCGACGTGCTCGCCCGCTTCGGCGAGGTGACCTCCGCCATCGGCGGCACGCTGCGCACGTCGCTGACCCCCGACGAGCTCGCCGAGACCCTCGCGTTGATCGGTGGCGAGACGGCGATCGTCGAGTCGGTCGGGCTCG
>JAUHYJ010000704.1 GCA_030425785.1 Acidimicrobiia bacterium
TCGCTCGTGTCCGGAGCGGACGTGTCGGTCGGGGTGTCGGTGGGCGCGTCGCTCGTGTCGACCGACGTGTCACCCTGGAGCAGGTCCTCGGGACGGATCTGGCCGAGATCGACCGCGCCGAGCGCCGGCAGATCGGCCGCCCAGGGCGGCATCGGCTGATCGACGTCGTCGGCGGCGAAGTAGATGCCGAACACCATGCCGTCGTTGTCGAGGTGGATCTCGTCCATGTTGCTGATGTAGCGGACACCGCTGTCGGTGTCGGTGTACTTCGACCAGGCTCGGACGCTCAGCTGGGCGTCCTCGCCGTCACACTGGGTCTCGTCTTCGTCCCATTCCTGCTGACCACCCAGGATGTTGTTGTCGGGGAACACGAGCCGATCGTCGGTCAGTTCGACACCGTAGGAGTCGAGGAACACGCTGAGCGTGGCGTTGCGTCCGGTCGCGAGCGAGGTGTACGGGTGCCAGTGGATGACGCCGTCGTCGTGGCTGTGGATGCCCGAGCGCAGGAAGTCCGTGTTCGTGAACTGGCCCTGGGAGTTGCGCTCCTCGAGGTTCCCGGACAGCTGGTACCACTGGTCGCAGAGGTAGAAGCCGTACGCGGCGTGCCAGTGGTCGTTGATCGTCGGGGGCGACTCGTCGGCCGGCGGGACGGACTGGCGGGCGTACACGATCAGGCCCAGACCGAGCACGAGTACGAGCGCCACGGCGAGCGGGAATACGGTGCCGCCCTGGAAGCGCACGCGCTGGCCCGGGCCCTTGCGCGCGAGCTTGGCCGCCTTACTGGTCGAACTGGTTGCCACGGGGCGACAGGTTATCGGCGGTCGCCGACGAATCTCGGGCAGCCTCAGGAGTCGTTCAGGTGCCGCACCAGCCGGTCGTAGGCGTCCCCGACGGCCGTCGGCGAGGCGTGCGCGACGACCCACCTGCGACCCGCGTCGCCGTGCCGTGCCCGGAGGTCGGGATCGTCGGCGAGGCACCGGATCGCCGCCACGAACGCATCGACGTCGTCCGGTGGAACGGCGATCCCCGCCCCCGCCGCGTCGAGCAGGCGCGGGATCTCGGTGCCGGCGTCGATCGCTGCGACGATCGGTCGACCGGCGGCGAGGCTCGAGTAGGTCTTCGACGGCACCGAGACGTCGCCGAGCCCGGCCTTCAGGGGCACGACGTGGATGTCGCCGGTCGCGAGCACCTCGGGAAGGCGGTCGACGGGCTGGTAGCCGACGAATCGGAGGTTCGCGACGTCGGCCGACGCGGCCTCGAGCTCGCGTCGAGCGGCACCGTCGCCGTTCACGACGAAGCCGAGATCGGGACACGCCCGCGCCGCTGCGACGACGAGATCGAGCGACTGCGAATAGCCGACGTTGCCGGCGTACAGGACGATCGGTCGGTCGTCGAAGTCGAGCTCGCGCCGATACGCGGTGGCGCGTCCACCGGGCCTGATCACGTCGGTGTCGACGAAGTTCGGGATCACGTGGACGTGTTCGCGGTGCCCCGGCCGCACCTTGGCGGCCACGTTCGCCCGGAGATCGTCGCTCAGCACGGTCACCGCCTTCGCGCGGTGGTAGGTGATGCGTTCGAGCCGACGAGCGGCCGCGAGGATGCGCCGGTCGGTGATGGCCCCGGTCCGCTCGGCCGCATCGGGAAAGACGTCCTGCACGTTGAACACGAGCGGCGCCCGGTGCCCGAGGCCGGTCAGCCAGCCGGTCAGCCCCAACGTCAGCGGGGGTGACATCGCGATCACGGCGTCGGCCCGTCGGAACCAGCCACCGGCGCGCAAGCCGGCGATGCCGGCCAGGACCGAGAAGCCGACGAACCCGATCGCGCGCCGGACCAGGTTCGACTTGTCGTCACCCGGGAACGGGTGGACACGGGTGATCGATCCCCACGGGGTCGCGTCACGTCGCACCGGCCGACCCCGCCATCCGTCCTCGATCGCATGCGACCGGTACCACGGCAGTGACGTCACGACGTGCAGCTCGTGACCCCGCTGCGCGAGCTCGTCGACGATGCGGGTCATCACGGCACCCGTCGGCGCCGTGTCCGGCGCGAAGTGGGGGCACAGCACGACGAGCTTCACGCGCCACCTCCGGCGGCGACTTCGTACGCGGCGGTCAGCGCCGAAGCGGAACACCCCAGCGTGAAGCGCTCGCGGCGCGCCCGCCCGAGGGCGACGAGCTCGTCGCGGCGGGACATCGCAGCCCTGACGCCGTCGGCCCAGTCGCTCGGCGCGTCGCCGTCGACCACGACCGCGGCCGTCTCGCCGACGACCTCG
>JAUHYJ010000705.1 GCA_030425785.1 Acidimicrobiia bacterium
AAGGCCGGTCGCTGGTGCGACGTGTTCGAGGTCCGCGACTTCCTCATCCAACGCTGCTTCATCTACCTCGACCCCGACTACGCATCGAAGGACACCGACCGCTACCCCTGGCTCGCCGACGCCGACTGATCGAATCTCGGGCGCATCGCCCTGACGCCGTAGGGTGCCGAGCGATGGGCAGCACCACTCCCCCGACGCCGGCGACGTTCGCCGACATCATCGACCTGGCCGAGCACGGGCCCGACACGTGGTTGGGCACCAGCCCGCCCTACACGTGGGGCCGCATCTACGGCGGCCAGGTCGTCGCCCAGGCGCTCTGGGCGGCCACCCGGTCCGTCGACCCCGAGTTCCGCCCGCACAGCCTGCACGCCTACTTCATCCGCGGCGGGCAGCCGGACGAACCGGTCCGCTTCGAGGTCGACCGGCTGCGCGACGGTCGCAGCTTCTCGACCCGGGCCGTCGTCGCCCGCCAGTCGGGCGGGGCGATCCTGCACCTGTCCTGCTCGTTCCAGGTCGACGAGGACGACGCCGACGTCCAGACCGCTCGCATGCCGCTCGCCACCCCGGCCGACGACATCCGGCCCCAGGGCGACAACTGGCCCTGGATCATGGAGCGCCGCGCCATGCACACCTACCCCGGCGCCGGCCAGGCGATGGGGTGGGTCAAGCTGCTCGACCCGCTGCCCGACGACCCGCTGACCCACGTGTGCGGGCTCGCGTTCACGTCCGACACCTTCCAGTTCAGCGCCGCCCGCAGCATCCACCCCCTGCACCTTCCCGAAGAGCACCACCGCGAGGCGTTCATGGGCGCCAGCCTCGATCACTCGATCTGGTTCCACCGCCCCACCCGCGCCGACGAATGGCACATGTACCAGTGGGTCTGCCACGGCCTGCGCGGCGCTCGCGGCATGACCGTCGGCAACCTGTTCGCCCCCGACGGCACCCACGTGGCCACCGTGTCGCAGGAGCTCCTCCTCCGCGAACGCCGCCCGCCGTCGCCGGGCTGAGCCGCCGCGGTTTCGCGACCGCGGGTGACGGGCACACCCATCACGTGATCCACGCCGACCCCGAACTCCTCGCGGCCATCGGGCCACGAGTCCGCACGTCACCGTTCTTCGACTGCACGGTGCGGGCCGGTCTGACCGGCGTGTCGACGTACAACCACATGTGGCTCCCCATGAGCTACGGCGACGCCGCCGCCGAGTACGAGCGCCTCACCACCGCCGTGTCGATGTGGGACGTCGCCGCCCAACGTCACATCGAGGTCACCGGCCCCGACGCCGACGAGCTGACCCAGTTCGTCACCGCCGTCGACGTCGGCGGCACCCCCAGGGGCCAGGCGATCTACGCACCGATGGTCGACGACCAGGGCGTGTTGATCAACGACCCGGTGCTGCTCCACTGGCTCGACGGCAGCTGGCGGTTCTCGATCGCCGACGCCGACGTCCGCCTCTGGATCGACGCCATCCGATGGGGCCGCGACCTCGACGCGACCGTCACCGAGCTCGACACGGTCACGCTCGCGATCCAGGGTCCTCGGGCGCACGACGTCGTCGCCGCGCTCGGGATCGGGTGGAGCACCGACCTCGACGACTTCGAGATGCGCCCGGCCCGCATCGAGACCGACGACCCCGACCACCCCGCCCTCGACGTCGTCGTCTGCCGTTCAGGATGGAGCAACCAGGGCGGCGTCGAGATCTTCCTCGACGACCCGGACGGCGCCGAGGCGCTCTGGCACGCCGTCGAGACCGCCGGACGACCGGCCGGCATCGGCCCCGGCGCCCCGAACGCCACCGAACGGATCGAGAACACGTTCCTGTCCTACGGCACCGACACCGGCTACCACGCCGACCCGATCGAGCTCGGAATGGAGGGCGCCCTCGACATCGACGGGCCGCCGTTCATCGGTCAGGACGCGCTGCGCCGCATCCGCGACGCGGGCGTCAGCCGCCATCTCGTCGGTTGCGTGATCGACGGCGACGGCATCGATGTGTTGTCCCACCCGGTTCCGTTCGAGGTCGACGGCGAACCGGTCGGCCGGCTGCGGGCCGCCACGCGATCGCCTCGCTTCGGCTGCAACATCGGTCTCGCACTCATCGCCGCCGAGCACGGGCCGGGCACCGCCGGCCGGGTCACCCTCCCCGGCGGACAGGGCAGCCGCCGCGTCGAGGTCGTCGCCCTCCCGTTCGCCGACTCGCTCGACCGATGAAGGCGCACGTCGACGCCGCCTGCCCGAAGGACATGATGTACGGACCGTGCGGTGGCGTCACC
>JAUHYJ010000706.1 GCA_030425785.1 Acidimicrobiia bacterium
CCTAGCATCGGGGTCGGAGGTACCGATGCCCGAACTGCGCCTGTTCTCGACCAAGCCCTACGACCGCGTCGGCTTCGATCGCGTCGACAGCCCGGTCGAGCGGGTCTATCTCGAGCCGCGGCTCGCGCTCGACACCGTCGGCCTCGCCGACGGCGCGCCGGCGGTCTGCGTGTTCGTGAACGACGACGTGTCGGCGCCGGTGATCGAGGCGCTGGCGGCGGGCGGCACGCGCTGCGTGGCGCTGCGGTGCGCCGGGTTCAACAACGTCAACCTCGACGCCGCCGAGCGACACGGCATCACGGTGGTCCGGGTACCGGCCTACTCCCCCAACGCCGTCGCCGAGCACACGATCGCGCTGATCCTCGCCCTCAACCGCCGCATCCACCGTGCCTACAACCGGGTGCGGGACGGCAACTTCTCGCTCGACGGGCTCGTCGGGTTCGACCTGGCCGGCAAGACGGCGGCGGTGATCGGCACCGGCAAGATCGGCACGATCGTCGCCCGGCTGCTGTGGCACCTGCGATGCCGGGTGCTGGCCGTCGACGACTTCCACGACGAGCACCTGGTCGGTCTCGGTGTCGAGTACGTACCACTCGAGCGCGCCCTCGCCGAGAGCGACGTGATCACCCTCAACTGCCCGCTCACCGACGAGACGCACCATCTCGTCGACGCGGCGGCGATCGAGCGGATGCGTCCCGGCGTGATGATCGTCAACACGGGTCGTGGCGCGCTGATCGACACCGAGGCCGCGATCGACGGTCTGAAGTCCGGACGGGTCGGGTCGCTCGCCCTCGACGTCTACGAGGAGGAGGGCGAGCTGTTCTTCGAAGACCGCAGCCAGGAGATCATCGGCGACGACGTCTTCGCCCGACTCCTCACGTTCCCGAACGTGCTCGTCACCGCGCACCAGGCGTTCCTGACGCGCGAGGCGCTCGACGCGATCGCGACGACCACGCTCGCCAACGTCGAGGCCGTGCTCGCCGGCGAGCCGTGCCCGAACACCGTGCCGTGATCGCGTGACGCGTCGCCGAGCCCGGCCGGCGAGGTGACGCTGACTAGCGTCGCCGCGATGGACGCACCCTCGATCGCCGATGACCCCATGATGTCGCTCGTCATCGAGCTGCAGCGCCAGCAGCCGGTCGCCGGGCCGTACGGCACTCGGCACGAGGTGCCGTTCCACGGAACCGCGACGTCGCCGCACTGGGACGGCGAATGGCTGGTCAGCGGCGTCGACCACATCACGCGCGGCACGCAGGGCACCGCGCTGATCGACGTCCACGTGACCGTGACCGACGGGACGACGACGATCCTCTACCGGGGACACGGGCGCGGCAGCGCCGACGGCATCCGCGAGGGCGTCACCTTCGAGACCGACGCCGCCGCGTTCGCCTGGCTGAACGACACCCTGGCCGTCGGCGTCGGCGCCGTCGACGGCGCGACCCTGACGGTCGATCTCTACGCCGTGACGTGAACGACGACCTCGACCGGTTCCGCACCGACGCCGCCGCGTTCATCGCCGACGCCGTGGCCGCCGATCGTCACTGCCCGGCCTTCGGCGCGATCATGCCGCCGCCGCTCCACGACCGGGCGCGTGCATGGCAACGCCACATGCACGACCACGGGTTCGCGGCGCTGCACTGGCCGACGGGTGCCGGCGGGCGAGGCCTCACGCGAGCCCACACGGCGGTGTGGTCCGAGGAGTGCGCGCTGGCCTCGGTGCAGCCGTACCTCAACCTGCAGGGCATCATCCTCGCTGCCGAGGCCATCCTGCGCCACGGCACGCCCGACCAGCAGGCACGACACCTCCCACCGACGGCGAGCGGCGAGGTGCTGTGGTGCCAGCTGTTCTCCGAGCCGAACGCCGGCTCCGACCTCGCGAGCCTGCAGACGCGTGCAATGCGCGACGGCGATGGCTGGGTGGTCGACGGACAGAAGGTCTGGTGCTCGAACGGGCAGTTCGCCGAGTGGGGCATCCTGATGGCGCGCACCGACCCGGACCAGCCGGGGCACCGCGGGATCTCGTTCTTCCTCATCGACATGGGCTCCGACGGCGTCGACGTCCGCCCCCTGACCCAGATGACCGGCGATCAGGAGTTCTGCGAGGTGTTCCTGACCGGCGTCGAGCTGCCGGCCGACGCGCGGCTCGGCCCCGAACACGGGGGCTGGGCCGTGGCGATGGGCGTGCTGCAGGACGAGCGCGGCTCGGCCGGTGCCGCCGGGGTCATCTCGCTCGAACGACGACTGGCGGAGCTCGCCACCGTCGGCAC
>JAUHYJ010000060.1 GCA_030425785.1 Acidimicrobiia bacterium
CGGCCTCGGCGAGCACGCCACCGGCGAGTTCGGTGTCGCCGGCGCCGTCCGCCAAGACGGCCTCGGCCTGGACTCGGATCGCGGCGATCGGCGACCTCAGCTCGTGCGACGCGTCGGAGACGAACTGCCGCCGTCGTTCGTCCTCGCGCTGCATGCGCTCGAGCATCGTGTTCATCTCGACCGCGAGCTCGGAGATCTCGTCGTCGCCGCGCGGGACCGGCACGCGCTCGTGCAGCGTCGACGAGCGGATGCGGCGAGTCTGTTCCGTGATCGCCCCGACGGGACGCAGCGAGCGACCCGCGAGGATCCACGTGGCACCGCCCGCCAGCAGCACGACGATCGGTAGCCCGATCCAGAGCACGTGGCGGACCCGCTGGACGCTCTGGTCGATGCCGTCGATGCTTGCCGTGACGATCGTCGGCAGGCCGTCGACGACGCGGGTCTCGACGACGAGATCGTCGACGCTCGGACGCTCGGCGAACTCGGACTCGATCTCGTCGACGAGCTGTTCGGTGATCGAGCCGCCGGCGTCGAACGGCAGCTGGCCGTCGATCTGCAGGTCGAACAGCTCGCTGACGTCGGCGAAGAAGTCCTCGACGACGTTGTCGAGGTCACCGCGATCGTCGAGGAAGTTCTCGAAGATCGACACCCACTCGTCGCCGGTGGCGTACTCGCCTGCCAGCCGATCGAGCCGATCCCACGACACGACCGGTCGCGGGAGCTCCTGGCCGGACCGGTAGATCTGCACGCGTATCGATCCGTCGTCGGCGACGATGGCGACGATTCCGTCGCCCGCGAGGACGTTGAGGTCGCGCTCGTCGGAATAGGCGCGCATCCGTTCGAGCGCCCCGACCTCGTCGAGTCGTTGCGTCACGTTCGCGATGCCGGGCGCCATGATCGCCGTCAGCTCCGAGGGCCCGAGCGGGCCGGGGTCGATCGAGTCGATCGAGTCCGCCCGCAGCCGGGCCTCGACGTCACGCTGCGCGTCGAGGCGGTCGGCGATGAGGGTCCGCTCGACGATGTTCGGGGCGACCAACGCCGCGGCGAGCGCGACACCCCCGACGAGCACCGACACGGCCAGCGTGAGGCGGGCGCGGACGGTGCGGATCATCCGTCGGCCCCGTCGCTCGTCGATTCGGTCGTCGTGTCTGGCCTGCCGTCGACCTGGTAGCCGACGTGACGCACGGTGCGGATGACGTCGCGTCCGAGCTTGCGGCGGAGGTAGCCGACGTAGACCTCGGCGATGTTGGGGTCACCTGCGAAGTCGTAGCCCCAGACGGCGTCGATCAGACCCTGCTTGGACACGACGTCGGGGGCGTGCCGCGTGAGGTGTTCGAGCACGGCGAACTCACGCGGGGTGAGGGTGGTCGGCTCGCCGTCGCGCCAGGTGGCCGACAGCTGGCCGCGGTCGAGGCGCAGTTCACCGACCTCGAGCGCGTCGACACTGGTCGCCGGGCCCCGCCGCAGCAGCGCCCGGATCCGGGCCAGCAGCACGACGAGCGAGAACGGTTTGCGGAGGTAGTCGTCGGCGCCCGTGTCGAGTGCCTCGGCCTCGTCGTACTCGCCGTCCTTGGCGGTGAGCATCAGGATCGGCGTCGTGTTGCCCTCGGCGCGCAGGTCGCGGCAGACGGCGAAGCCGTTGCGCCCCGGCAGCATGATGTCGAGGATGATCGCGGCGTAGTCGACCTGTCCGGCCTGCCACATGGCGTCGTTGCCGTCGTGCACGATGTCGACGTCGAACCCCTCGGCGCGCAGCGCGCGGGCGATCGAGGTGGCGAGGCGGACCTCGTCGTCGACGACGAGCAGGCGCATCCCCACAGTGTGCCGCCCGTTCCTGAGGATGCGCTGAGATGATCGTCGGAGTGCCGGCGCGGTTTCAGCGTCGTCTCAGCGGCGCTCCGGCATGCTGGTGCCCATGAACCCGTTCGATGCCCCTCCCCACACGCCCGCCGTGTCGTTCGAACCTCCGGTCGATCCGCCCACCCCCCGGCGCGGTCGGACGGTGGCGATCGTCCTCGGCACCGCCGGCGTGATCGGGGCGGGCATCGTCGGCGTCAGCGCGCTGGCGTCGGCCGACGACCCCGAGCTCACCGACGTGGCCGCGGTCGACCAGGTCGCCGCCGATGAGGAGCCGACCGACGACACGATCGATGACGGTGACCAGCCCGACGACACGACCGACGACACGACGACCGACGGCGAGCTCCGGATCCAGGTCGGCGACGGCGAGCCGATCGTCATCGACATGGGCGAGCTCGGCGACGACTGGGGCGCGCTCCAGGAGTGCCTCGACCTGCCGATGCTCGACCTGCTGCCGCCCGAGATCATGAACGAGGACGGCGAGTTGTCGGGCGAGGTCGGGCCGATGCTCGACGAGCTGTTCGGCGAGTTCTCGATGTTCGACGACGGGATGCTCGACGAGATGTTGAACGGCCTGTTCGACGACGAGCAGCTCCAGGCCTGGCTCGACGAACTCGAGGCGACCGACTGGGCGGACATCGACGGGTTGGACGGCGAGCTCGTCGACGGCGACTGGCTCGAGGCCATCGACCTCGGTGATCAGGTCACGGTGCTGGGCGAGGACGGGCTCACCGTGATCGACCTCGGCGACGGTGATGCGACCGTCACGATCGAGCGCGACGGCGAGACGGGCGAGCTGACGATCACGACCGACGGCACGGCGGCCGAGCACGAGCTCGGTCAGTGGTTCGAAGGGCTCGACGAGCTCCCGGCGCTGCCCGAGGGCGAGTGGTCGTTCCCCGAGGGGTCGCCGCTCGATCGCCTGGCCGAGTGCGGCGTCGATCTCGACGAGTGAGACGAGGCCGGTGTCGGCCGGCACCCTTGATATGTGACTGAAAGGTCACATATGATGGAGCGGTGCCCGACCCGCTCGAACCCGTCTTCAAGGCGCTCGCCGACGAGCACCGGCGCGCCGTGCTCGACGCGTTGTTCGAGCGTGACGGGCAGACCCTCACCGAGCTGTGTGAGGTCGCGCCCGACATGACCCGCTACGGGGTCATGAAGCACCTCCGGGTGCTCGAGGATGCGCACCTCGTCGTCACCGAACGCGACGGTCGCTCGAAGCGGCACTTCCTCAACCCGGTGCCCATCCGCGAGGTGCACGATCGCTGGATCGCGCGCTACGCCGAACCACACGTCGCGCGGCTCATCGAGCTGCGCGACCGCGTCGAAGGAGCCTGACATGGCCGCCACCGTCCACGTGTACGAGATCTTCATCCAGGCGCCGCCCGAACGGGTGTGGGCGGCACTGACCGACGCCGACGACACCGAGCGCTACTTCTTCCAGACCCGGATCGAGTCGTCGTTCCGGCCCGGCGACCCGGTGCGCTACGTGATGGCCGACGACGTCGACGCGATCGAGGGCGTGATCGAGACCTTCGATCCGCCGCGTCGGCTCGTCTACACGTGGCGGGTCCTGTACGACGCCGAGTTGGCCGCGGAACCGCCGGGTCGGGTCGAATGGACGCTCACGCCGGCCGACGAGGACGCGACCGTCACCCGCGTCACGCTGCGCCACGGCGATCTCGCGCTCAGCCCGAAGACCTGGGAGCACGTGCGGCTCGGCTGGGTGCAGGTGATCGACTCGCTGAAGACGCTGCTCGAGACCGGCGAGCCCCTGCCCGCGTTCGCGACGCCGCCGACCTCGTCCGACTCGGCCGAGATCGAGGGCAACTGGCATCGCGCCCAGGCGGTGACGGCGAACAACTCGGTCTGGGAGTACCTCGACGGGCGCGAGCACAGCCCCGACGAGTCCGACGAGCTGCTGCACCGGGCGTATGCCGCGGCCTATCACTGGAACCGGGCGACGGGGTCGACGGCGATCAACCGGGCGCGTGCCTCGTGGTTGCTGGCGCGGGCGCACGCGACGCTCGGTCACGGCGACGTGGCGTTGCATCACGCCGTGCAGTGCGAGCGGTCGACCGAGCTCGCCGGCGACGAGGCAGCCGACTTCGACCACGCCTACGTCTACGAGGCCCGGGCCCGAGCGCTCGCGTGCCTCGGTCGAATCGACGAGGCGAGAGAGCTCCGGCGGCGTGCCGCCGCCGTCACGATCGCCGACGACCAGGACCGCTCGATCTTCGAGGGCGATCTCGCCGCCGAGCCCTGGTACGGCATGGGTTCCTGACGTCCCCGACAGCTCGCTGTTGCCGCCCTGCTACCGACCCGTGCGCACGCTCTGGCGATGCGCCGTCGAAGCGGACTCTGTCGATCGGTCATCGCAGCCCTGGCTGTCGCGAGCGCGGCGATCGCCGTGGTCGGATCGCCACCCAGCACCGGGGCTGCTGCGACCAACGGCGACGAGTGCGTCGTCGTCGGGAACGAGACGTACTCGTCGGGGGTACGCGACCGCTCATCGGTCCGCACCGTCAGTGGCGCCGCACTCACCACGGTGCCGTACGCCCAGGCGATCTCCGCCACGACGGGCCGCGTGGCGTGGGCGGAGTTCTCCGAAACGGTCTCGTCGTCGACCCAGATCATGACGAGCGCCATCGACGGCTCGGACCGGCGGGTCGTCATCGACTACGGCGTCGATCCCGACGACCACGACTGGACGTCGGAGTTGGTGTTCTCCCCGACGGGCGAGCACCTCGCCTGGCTCGAGGACGACCCGACGGGGAAGGACCCGTGGCTCAAGGTCGCCGACGTCGACGGAACCTCCGTGCTCGACACCTTCCCGATCGAGGTGCGGCCCGACGGCTTCGACTTCTCGCCCGACGGGACGCAGATCGCCTACATCGAGGCCAACGGCGTGTTCGACGGCTACGACATCTGGGTCGCGCCGACCGACGGCTCGGCACCTCCGACCAAGATCGTCGATCACGTCCAGAGCGACGCGAGCCTCCCGCCGTACTTCCCGCCCAAGTCGGTGCGGAACATCGAGTGGTCACCCGACGGTACCCAGCTCGCGATCAGTGGCCGCGACGGGATCAGCAGCGCCCTCAAGACGGCCGCGTGGCCCGAGATCTACGTCCTCGATGCCGATGGATCGAATCTGCGCGAGGTCGCCGTCGAGCCGGGGGAGCAGGAGGCCGCCAAGTCGACGCCGGTCTGGTCGCCCGACGGCAAGCGCCTCGTGTACACGCACGCCTACAACCAGGACTCGCGGCTCGCCATCGTCGACCTCGCGACCGACGCCGTCACGTACATCGCCGGCACGCAGGGGTACTCCATCGACGCGCAGGGTGCCGATGTCGAGTGGTCGGCGGCGACCGACCACATCGTGTTCCAGGGGTTCGATCAGCAAGCGCCGCTCGGGTCGCCCGGTCAGTTCGGCGTGCTCACCGTTCCTGCCGGTGGCGGCACCGTCACCAACATCTGGGAAACCGACTCGCAGGAGCCCTTCGACGGGCCGTTCATCGGGCTGGTGCCCTGCGACATCGCCCCGCCGCCGTCGTTCAACGGTGAGGTGCCCGAGCGCATCCTCGACACCCGCGAGGGATTGGGCGCGCCGCTCGCTCCGCTCGGCCCGCAGGGCAGCATCGACCTCGACGTCCTCGGCGCGGGTCCGGTGCCGTCGAGCGGGGTCGAGGCGGTCGCCCTCAACGTGACGGTCACGAACACGACGGCGCCCAGCTTCCTCACCGTGTACCCGGCCGGGGTCGACCGACCGTTCGCGTCGAACCTCAATTGGGATCGCGGGGGCACGACCCGCCCGAACCTCGTCGTCGTCACGGTCGGCGACGGCGGCGCCGTCTCGCTCTACAACCAGTTCGGGTCGGCCGACGTGATCGCCGATGTCGTCGGCTGGTTCGGCGACGGCCCCGGCTACGTGGGGATCACGCCCACGCGCCTGCTCGACACGCGTGAGAACCTCGGCGGCGCCGGGCCGGTGACCGATCGGCAGACCGTGTCACTGCAGGTACACGGTTCGACGGTGCCCACCAGTGCGACCGGGGTCATCATGAACACGACCGCAGCCGAGATCGTCGGCGCCGGGTACGTCACGGTCTATCCGGACGGTGCGCCCGAGCCGTTCGCGTCGAACCTCAACACGCTGCAGGGCAACACGTCGGCCAACCTCGTCGTGACCGGCATCCGCGACAGCGGCCGGGTCAACTTCCTGAACCGGACCCCCAGTGCCCAGCTGATCGCCGACGCGACCGGCTACTTCGAGTCCGGATCGGGGTACACCGGCATGACGCCGGTCCGCCTCCTCGACACGCGCATCGGTGCGTCGTTCGGGCCCGAGGAGTCGCGGGCGATCCCGATCGCCGGCGTCGAGCGCGGTGTGCCCGCCTCGGCCCGGGTGGCGATCGTCAACCTCACCGCCGTGGCGCCCACACAGGCAGGTTTCCTCACCGTGTACCCCTCCGGGACCGATCGACCGGTGGCGTCCAACGTCAACTTCCTGCCGGGCGACGTCATCCCGAACCTGGTGTTCGCGACCATCGGCACCGACGGGTCGATCGTCGTGTACAACTCGCACGGCGAGACCGACGTGCTCATCGACGTGGTCGGCTACTTCTCCTAGCCGGTCGTCCGGGTACGGTGCGCCACGTGAGCATCGAGGTACCGATCCCGCAGCTGTTCGACGAGGTCGACCGCTGGGGGTTCGGCTACCTGCTCACCGTGTCCGACGGCGACCGCACCCACCTGCTGGCCCTCCGGCCGATCACGATCGGCGACGACGCCGAGCGCGTGCTGCGGTTCGACGCCGGCGGCGGCCGGGCGTGCCGCAACGCGGCGGCGCGCCCGAACGTGTCGTTGGTCTTCCCGCCCGCCCCGCACAGCGACGGGTACAGCCTGGTCGTCGACGGGCAGGCAACGGTCGACGGCGATCACGTCGACGTGCGCCCGACATGGGCCGTGCTGCACCGCCCCGCGCCCTGACCGCCGCATGAGCATCGACCGCATCCCGCTGCCGTCGACCGATGGTGAACTGCACCTCTGCGGGCTGCGCGACGTCGCCGACGACGCGGACGGTGTCCTCGCTCGCCTCGGTGCCTCCACGATCGTGTGCCTCAATTCGGCGGGCGAGCTCTCGCGGCGGGCGCCCGAGTACGTGCCGTGGTTGCACGCGAACCAGGGCGAGCGTGCGCTGTGGTTCCCGATCCGGAACTTCGACGCCGAGTCGGCCGACGCCACGATGCCGTTCCTCGAGCTCGTCGTCGAACGGCTCGAACGCGGCGAGCGCGTACTGATGCACTGCGCGCTCGGCCAGGGCCGCGCCGGGACGATGGCGGTCTGCCTGCTCGTGATGCTCGGCGCGCCACTCGACGAGGCGTTGCGCACCGTCGCCGCGCACCGCACCTTCGCCGGTCCCGGTGACGGCTCGCAGTGGCGTCTCGTCGAGGACGTCGCCCGCGCGATGCATCGCCGCACGGAGCCGTAGGTCGCCGTCCGTCCGGCGGACGGCGCGCCGAGTTCTTCCACGAGCGCCGGCCGACGCGTCGGCGGGGTTGGCGTCGGAGCGCCGCCGGGGCACGATGCCCGCATGGACACGGTGTGGGTGCTCGGCGACCAGCTGAACCGCTCGATCGGGGCGCTCGCCGATGCCGACCCCGACACCCACCGCGTCCTGCTCGTCGAGAGCCACGCCAAGCTCGCCTCGAAGCGGTGGCACCGCCAGCGTGCCCACTTCGTGATCTGCTCGATGCGCCGGTTCGCCGACGAGCTGCGTGACGCCGGCTTCGAGGTCGACCACCGACGCGCCGACTCGCTCGGGGCCGGCCTCCGGGATCACGTCGACGAGTTCGCGCCCGATCGTGTCGTCGCGACCGAACCGGCGAGCATCGACGGGCTCGCCATGCTGCGCGAGCTCGGCGTCGAGACCGTGCGTTCGAACCAGTTCCTCTGCCACTACGACGAGTTCGCCGACTGGGCCGGCAGCCGCTCGTCGTTCAAGATGGAGGACTTCTACCGCTGGCAGCGCAAGCGGCTCGGGTACCTCATGGACGCCGACGGTGAACCCGAGGGCGGCCGCTGGAACTTCGACGACGAGAACCGCGAATCGCTCCCGAAGGACGTGGCCGGCTACCCGGACTGGCCCGACCCGCAGGTCTCGGCCCTCGACGACCTCGACGAGGCGGTGCTCGCCGATCTGCCCGACGGTTGCTGGGGCGCCGACCCCGACGGCACGTGGGCGACCAGCCGGCGCCGGGCGCTGAGCCGGCTGCGTCACTTCGTCGGCGACGTGCTGCCACAGTTCGGCCCCCACGAGGACGCGATGACGTCGCACTCGTGGCACCTCGCCCACTCGGTCCTGTCGCCGTACCTGAACATCGGTCTGCTGCTGCCCGGCGAGGTCTGCGACGCGGTCCAGGAGGCCTACGACGCCGGGCGGGTCCCGATCAACTCGGCCGAGGGCTTCATTCGCCAGGTGATCGGCTGGCGCGAGTACGTCTGGGGCGTCTACTGGCTGTGGGGCACCGACTACCGGTCGAGGAACGAGCTCGGCGCCGACCGTGCCGTGCCACGGGCGATCACCGCCGGCGAGACCGAGATGCGCTGCGTGCGACAGTGTCATCAGGGGGTTCACGACCGGGCGTACAACCACCACATCCAACGCCTGATGGTGCTCGGCAACCTGTCGATGCTGCACGGGGTCGACCCGTGGGCACTGACCGAGTGGATGTGGTCGAGCTTCGTCGACGGCGCCGAATGGGTGATGCTGCCGAACGTGATCGGCATGAGCCAGTGGGCCGACGGCGGGATGATGGCGACCAAGCCGTACGCAGCCGGTGGCAACTACATCGACACGATGAGCGACTACTGCGGCGACTGCCGGTTCGACCGCAAGCAGCGCGTCGGCGACGATGCCTGCCCCTTCACCACGCTGTACTGGGACTTCCTGGCACGCCACCACGACACGCTGGTGACGAACCCGAGGGTGGCCCGCCAGGTGCGGGCCAGTGAGCGCCTGAGCGACCTCGACGCCGTCCGCGAACGCGCTGCGGAGGTGCGTCGGCGCCTCGACGCGGGGACGATCTGAGGGCACGATCCAGGCATGCCGTACCCGATCACGCCCGACCCGCCCGCGTGGCAACACCGAACGATCATGCGCCAGAGCTGGACCGAGCTCGCCTCGTTCCACTGGTCGTACGACCCCGACGTGGTGCAGGCGCTCCTGCCCGACGGGGTGGTCGTCGACACCTTCGACGATCGGGCGTGGGTCGGGCTGATCCCGTTCGAGATGCGCCGGATCCGCTTCGGGCCGCTGCCGCCCGTCCCGTACCTGGGTGACTTCGTCGAGATCAACGTGCGCACCTACGTCACCGACCGTCACGGGCGGCGGGCGATCTGGTTCTCGTCGCTCGACATCCCGCGTGCGATCCCGGTCGCCGTCGCACGGCTCGCGTTCGGCTTGCCGTACTGCTGGGCTCCGGCGTCGCACGAGCGCGGCGCCTCCGGCCGGCACCGGTACACCGCCGATCGCCGATGGCCGCGCGACCCGGCCGGTCCGTCGACCGACATCGCCTTCACGATCGGTGAGCGCGTCCCCGACGACGACGTCACCGACCTCGAGCACTTCCTCACCGCGCGCTGGGCACTGCTCACCCGGCGTCGTGGCCGTGTGTGGTTCGGTGCCGTCGACCACGACCGCTGGCCCCTCCACCGGGTGACCGACGTCGAGATCGACGACTCGTTCGTCGCCGCGGCGGGGCTGCCGGCACCCGACGGCGCGCCCTATGGTCTGTACTCGCCCGGCGTCGACGTGCGTCTCGCCTGGCTCGACGAGGTCACCGGACCGGAGCCGACGTGAACGGAGCCCAGATGAACGACACCGCTTCCCACCCCCAGGAACTCCCCGAGGCTGCCGAGGTGGTGGTCGTCGGTGCCGGACTCGCCGGCCTGGCCGCGGCACGGCGGCTGCACGAGGCCGGTCGTGACGTCGTCGTGCTCGAGGCATCGGACGGCGTGGGCGGTCGTGTCCGCACCGACGTGGTCGACGGGTTCCGGCTCGACCGGGGCTTCCAGGTGTTGCTCACCGCGTACCCCGAGTTCGAGCGGCAGTTCGACGCGGCGGCCCTCGACATCCGGCTCTTCGACCCGGGCGCACAGGTGTGGGACGGATCGTCGCTCACCACGGTCGGCGACCCGTTCCGCCAACCGAGCACCCTCGTCGACACGGTGCGGGCGCCGATCGGCACCGTCGGCGACAAGCTGCGCATCCTGCGCCAGCGGGTGCGGCTGCAGCGCGCCGATCCGCGCGAGCTGCTGCGGGGCGACGATCGCCCGACGATCGACGCCTTGCGCGACGAGGGCTTCAGCGACCGGATGATCCAGCGGTTCTTCCGCCCGCTCGTCGGCGGCATCCAGCTCGATCCGTCGCTCGGCACGAGCAGCCGCATGTTCGACGTCATCCAGCGCAGCCTGGTGGTCGGCGGGGTCGGTGTGCCGAACCACGGGATGGGTGAGCTGTCGACGCAGCTCGCCGGCCACGTCCCGACCATCCACCTCAACACGCCGGTGGCGGCGGTCGCCCACGACGGCGTGACGACCGTCGACGGGCGTGCCGTCTCCGCCGAGCGTGTGGTCGTCGCCACCGAGGGACCGGTTGCGAGCGACCTGCTCGGGTTGCCGGTCGTCGAGTCGAACCCGGCCACGTGCGTGTGGTTCGCGGCCCCGAAGGCCCCCGTCGACGGCAAGTACGTCGTGCTCGACGGCACCGGCGACGGGCCGGCGCTCAACTTCGCCGTCATGTCGAACGTCGCACCCGGCTATTCGCCCGATGACCGGGCCCTCGTGGCCGCTGCGGTTCCCGGCGCGCTCGATGCGGCGGCCGAGGCGGCGGTGCGCGCGCAGGCGCAGGGCATCTGGGGCGCACAGGTCGATGCCTGGCAGCACCTGCGCACCGACGTGATCGCGCACGGTCAGCCGCGTCAGTACCCGCCCTTTTCGCCCAAGCAGCGGGTGTCGCTCGGCGAAGGGTTGTTCGTGTGCGGCGACCACCGCGACACCGCCTCGATCCAGGGCGCCCTGTTCTCGGGGCGCCGCTGCGGTGACGCCGTCGTGGCGTCGCTCACCTGAGGACGGGTCAGCCGACGACCTCGACGACGCCGTCGCGGTCGACCAGGACGGGCACCGGCTGCTCGAGATTGAGGGCGGCGATCTCGGCGACGATGTCGGCGGGCTGCTTGCCCTTCAGGCGGTCGAGCAGCTTGGGACGGTCGAGCTGCTCGGGCAGCAGGATCACGTCGACGTCGAGCTCGCGGATGACGTCGACGATCTCGGTGATCGTCGGGACCGTGGCGATCCACGG
>JAUHYJ010000707.1 GCA_030425785.1 Acidimicrobiia bacterium
CTGGCGGGCGCCGACGGGCTCCTCCTCAAGAATCTCGCCGTGGTCGACGCCGCCGTCACCCCCTATTTCCGCCGCCACTCCGACGTGCTGCACGCGGGCGAGGCGGTGGTGATGGCATGGGTCTCGGTCGCCCCGCCGTTGTCAGCCAACGGTTCGACCACGTCGGACTGGTCGACGAGCGAGGTCGGGTCGTCGTCGTAGACGGTGATGGTGTCCTCGATCGAGCCGAGCACGTTGAACCCGCCCGTTTCGATGCCGTCGAAGACCGGGGGCATTCCGGTGTCGTTGTAGGCCGAGATCTCAGAGGTGATGACCACGTTGTCAGTGACGATCGACGACTCGAGCCTGGTCGTCGCGCCGGCGATAGGGCCGGTGTTGACCATCAGCCCGCCGCCGTTCTCGCCCGTGTTGTGGCTGATCGTCGAGAACGAGACGGTCAGATCGCCGCTGTTGAAGACCCCGCCGCCCCAGCCGAACCCTGCCACCGAGTTGCCGGACACGGTGCTGTTCACCAGCGCCGCAGTGCCCTCGTTGAGCAGCCCGCCGCCCCCGATGGTGGCGCTGTTCCCCGAGATCGTCGAGCGCTCGATCGTGGCCGGCCCTGCCAGGGCCTGGGTCGAGATGCCTCCACCTGCCCAGGCGGTGTTGTCCGCGACCACGCTGTCGGCCAGTGACAGGGAGCCGCCGTCGCTGTTGCGGATCCCGCCGCCCCGGCCGGAGTCCGCACCCGCGATGTTGTCGATCACGGTGGACCCCGTGAGTGTCACGACGCCCGCGTTGAGGATGCCTCCGCCGTGGCCGGTCGTCTCGCCGCCGGTGATCGTGGTCGCGTCGATCGTGAGCGAACCAGTGCTCGCGACGTCGAGCACCCGCCCGGTCCGGTCAGCGTCGATCGTCGAATCGTTGCCGTCGATGGCGACCGCCGTGATGACCTGCGGCAGCGTCGAGGTGAGGAGGAACGTCGTTGCAGCAGGTAGCACGATCGTGTCGGCTCCCGACCCGGCGACACACTCCCCGGCCGACGCGCCCGACGAGGTGTCGCTGTTGGCGGCGATCATGGCCTCGCGCAACGAGCAGGCACCGTCGTCCGCGGCGACGTCATCTGCCGTCGTGACCGTGATCGCTGCGGCGTGTGCCAGCGACGGGGCGGTCAGCAGAATCGAGCCGCCGGTCGCCAGCGCGCACACGGCGGCGCCGACCGACCGGCGCCACGTCGCGGCCCACCTGCGCGCCATCGAGTCGCCGACCGGCCGCCGAGCGACACGTCCGATCCCCCCGTCCGGTGTGGTCTGACTCAAGGTCTGCATGCCCGCCCCCGCTCTCGTGGTCTGCACCTCTAGTTCAGCACGGCGAAGTCGACGCTGTCGTGTGCCTGTCGTCACGTGCCGGCGTCGCCGCCGGGGATGGCCCGACCCGTGCTGTTCTACGATGGCGGCATGACCGAGGGGAACCAGCAGCAGTCGATCGAAGCCCTGTCCGCGGAGGCGCGCCTGTTCCCGCCGCCGTCGGACTTCGCTGCGAACGCATTGGTCAACGACCGCACGATGTACGACGAGGCGGCGGCCGACCACGAAGGTTTCTGGGCGCGCCAGGCGAGCGAACTGGTCGACTGGTCGACGCCATGGGACACCGTGCTCGACTGGCAGTTGCCGTATTCGAAGTGGTTCATCGGCGGCGAGCTGAACGTGGCCGCCAACTGCCTCGACCGACACGTCGCGGCCGGCAACGGCGACAAGGTCGCCATCCACTGGGAAGGCGAGCCGGGCGACACCCGCACGATCACCTATTCCGACATGCTCGACGAGGTCTCGAAGTTCTCGAACGTCCTGCTCGGCCTCGGCGTCGTCAAGGGCGACCGAGTGATGATCTACATGCCGATGATCCCCGAGGCCGCCGTGGCGATGCTCGCCTGTGCGCGCATCGGCGCCCCTCACTCCGTCGTGTTCGGCGGCTTCTCCGCACAATCGCTCGCCGATCGCATCGACGACGCCGACGCCAAGGTCGTCATCACCGCCGACGGCGGCTACCGGCGCGGCTCGGTGTTCCCGCTGAAGCCGGCCGCCGACGAGGCGATCGACAAGACCTCGTCGATCGAGCACGTCGTCGTCGTGAAGCGCGGCGGGAACGACGTCGACATGGTCGACGGTCGCGACCACTGGTACCACGACCTGATGGACGGGGCATCCGCGGACTGCCCGGCGCCCGCCCACGACAGCGAAGACCTGCTCTTCCTCCTCTACACCTCGGGCACGACCGGCAAG
>JAUHYJ010000708.1 GCA_030425785.1 Acidimicrobiia bacterium
TCGTCGCCCGACGCCATCCGCTCCGAGACGCGACCCGCGAGCTTCCACGGAAGCAGCGGGCTGCGGCGCATGCGGAGAGTCTGCCAGACGGTCGCCTGATCCGGACAACGTGCCAGGTGTCGCGCTCCATGACCTAGCGTTCGCGCATGGGGCTGCGAGTCGACCGCGACCGGATCGTGGCGTTCCGACTGCGCCGCAACGGGCTGGTCGAGCGTGCACGAACGTCGCCGGCGTCGCTGCGGCGGGCGGCCTCGGTCGGGCTCACCGACAGCATGCCGAGGGCGGCGGTCCTGTCGCTGCACGCTCGACTCAGGGGCGTGCCGAGCGACGTGCTCGACGACCCGGCGCTCACCCAGGTGTGGGGCCCGCGTTTCAGCGTCTACGTGGTCGGTGCCGACGACGTCGCTCCCTTCACGTTGGGTCGGCTGCCGACCGATGCGCGAGGGCTGCGCCGCGCCACGGAGATGGCCGAACTCGCAGCCGGCGTGCTCGGCGAACGTTCCGAGCCGATGCCCATGGGCGAGGTCGGCCGGGCGCTCGGGATCCACCCGAACGCGCTGCGGTACGCGTCACCGACCGGAACGATCCGGATCCGGTGGGACGGCGCCCGCCAGCCGACCGTCCGCGTCGTCCTGGCACCGGAGGTCGAACCGCACCACGCTCGGCTCGAACTGGCGCGCCGGTACCTGCGAGCGATGGGCCCGACGACCGCCGACGCATTCGGGCGATGGGCGGGTGTGAAGGCGAAGCCGGCCGCCACGACCTTCGCCGAGCTCGCGGGCGAGCTGGCACCGGTCACGACACCGATCGGCGAGGGGTGGATCCTCGCCGAGGACGAGGACGACCTGCGTCGTGGCCACGAGCCTCTGCCGGGTGTGCGCCTCCTGCCGAGCGGCGACGCCTTCTGGCTGCTGTGGGGCTCCGACCGCGAGCTGCTGGTGTCGGACGTCGATCACCGCAACGACCTGTGGACGCCGCGCGTGTGGCCCGGGGCCGTGCTGGTCGACGGCGAGGTCGTGGGTGTCTGGCGCCGGGCCAAGCAGACGGCGACCGTCACGATGTGGCACCGCCTGTCCGGCGCGACCCGGGACGCGATCGACGCCGAGGTCGCGTCGATGCCACTCCCGGCCGCGGACACACCTGTCCGGGTCGACTGGGCCGACTGATCACGCCCACGACGCGGCGTGCACCATTCGACGCGGGGCCGGCGCGCCGGACGTCGTAGTGTCCGCGGGCGTGCCTCCCCTCGAGCGGCCGCCGAGACCATCCGCCGTGGTCGTCGCCGGATACGTCGCATACGCCTCGGTGGGCTGGTACCTGAGCGGCATCGGGGCGGCGTTGCCGGACCTCGAGCAGGACATCGGCCCGCGCGCGAGCACGTATCCGCTGCTCCCCGGTGCCGCACTCCTGGTGTGGGGGCTGATCGTCGTGCGGCGTCACCGGGGCGCCGGCCCGGTCACCCCGCACCGGGCGGTCGTCGTGGCCGGTTCGTTCGGTCTGGGCGCCGGGGTGCTCGTCACCGGATTCACCCGGGCGGGCTGGGTGAGCGCCGCCGGCGCGATCGGCGCCGCGATCGCGGCCGCTGCGCTGATCCGCCTGCTGCCGGGGATGTTGGCGACCGAGCGGCCGCACGACACCGAGCGCGTCATGGTCCGCGGCAACGCGTGGTCGAGCCTCGCCGGGATCACCTCGCCCCTCGCGATCGGCGCGACGATCGCGCTCGGGCTCGGCTGGCTGCCCGGGATGGCCGTGCCGATCGTAATCGCCGCGGTCGTCGTGGCGGTCGCCGTTCGCTGGCGGGCACCCGGCGGCGACGGCCACGACGGCGACGACGGCGACGACGGCGGCGCGGATTCGTCGGGCGATGCCGTGCCACCGTTCGCGACGTGGTGGCGCGAGTGGACCGTCCTGACGACCTGCATCGTGGTCGAGTTCTGCTTCTCGTACTTCGCCGCCACCTTCCTGCACGACGAGCTGGGACTGTCGACGGCAGCCGCTGCCGCCGGCGGCGCCGCATGGGGGCTCGGGATGGCGGGCGGGCGCTTCGTCCTGAGCGCCGTCACGCCGCCGCGCAGCGTCGGGCCGAGCGTGGCGACGATCGCGATCGGGTTCGGCCTGCTGTGGCTCCCCGGCGTCGGGTCGCTGGCGATCGTCGGCATCGGCCTCGCCGGGCTCGGCGCGTCGCCGCTCTACCCGACGCGAGCGACCGCGCTGCTGGCGCGCTTCCCGGCCTCGCCCGACCAGGGCTCGACACGCGGCT
>JAUHYJ010000709.1 GCA_030425785.1 Acidimicrobiia bacterium
GGCCCCTGGACCGTCGGCTCGGTGCTCGGCCCGGTCGCCGGCGACCCCGACGCCGTGCCGGTCGGCGACTACCACTTCCCGAACACGGTCGCGTGGGCGCTCGCCGGTGAGCCGCGCGGGGACGACGACCGGATGCTCGAGCTGCTCGAGCCGTATCGCGGCCAGCGCGGCCGAGTGCTCTGGGCGCTCGTGCGCGTCGCCGGCCCGGCGCCGAGCTTCGGTCCCCGCCAGCGCATCTTGCCGATGTCGACGTGGTGAGCCACGACCAGCGGACCGCACCCAACCCGCCGACGTCGAAGCGGTGACCCCCGACCAGCGGACCGCACCCAACCCGCCGACGTCGAAGCGGTGACCCACGACCAGCGGACCGAACCCACCGCACGGGTCGTTCGAGTCGTTACATTTGCCCGACGTGATCCACCCGCTCGCCCCCGACGGCGCACTCGGCCAGGTCGCCGATGCGCAGCTGCGGGACGAGCTGCCCGATCTGCCCGACGATCGGCGCGTCGCGACCGTCGAGTTCGTCTGTCGGCGCGCCCGTGACATCCCCGGCCCGCTCCGACTCGGGGTGATGCTGGTGAGCGTCGTCACCGCGGCAGCGGGACGCGTCGTCGACCCTGCATCGGTCCGACGGTTCCGCGTGCCATTGGTCGGTGAGCTGCCCCGGCTCGTACGATCGCTCGCGGTCGCCTTCGTCTGGGAGACCTGGCCGGACACCCGGTCGAGCGGCGCCGCGGCCGAGGTGACCGCGTGATCCCGCTCGCCGAGGCACGGGCGCACCACGACTGCGAGGTGCTGATCGTCGGCTCCGGCGCCGGCGGAGCCACCACGGCGGCCGTCCTGGCCGAGGCCGGCATCGACGTGCTCGTCGTCGAGGAGGGCTCGTGGGTCGAGCAGGGGTCGGTCCCGCCGTTCTCGCTCGAGCAGATGGACCGCCAGTACCGCTCGGGCGGTGTGACGGTCGCACTCGGCCGCCCGTCGATCGCCTACACCGAGGGTCGGTGTGCCGGCGGTGGCACCGAGATCAACAGTGGGCTCTATCGACGACCGGCCGAGGCGACGCTCGACCGGTGGCGTCGCGGTTGGTCGATCGCCGACTTCGACACCGACGACTTCTACGCCGCCTGCGACGAGATCGAAGCGGCGCTGTCGGTGCAGCGCGTGCCGGGCGCGCACACCCCCGCCAGCGAGCGGCTGCGCCGCGGGGCCGCCTCGCTCGGATGGGCGCACGACGAGATCCCGCGCTGGATGACCTACGCCGACGGCGCCGACGCCACCTCGGGGCAGCGCCAGAGCATGACGCGCACCTTCCTGCCGCGCGCGGTGAGCGCCGGGGCCCGCCTGCTCGTCGACCACCGGGTCGACCGCCTGGTCAGCGATCGTGGACACGCGTTCCGTGCCGAGCTGACGCGCCCCGACGGCGGGCCGAGCACCGTCGACTTCGAGCACGTGATCGTCTGCGCGGGGGCGATCCACACACCGGCGCTGCTCCAGCGGTCGGGCTGGCGCGGCCTCGTCGGCAAACGGCTCGCCGTGCACCCGACCGTCAAGCTGGCCGCTCGGTTCGACGAGCACGTCAACGCCGGCCACGACGTCCCCGTGCACCAGGTGAAGGAGTTCGCTCCCGACCTGTCGTTCGGCGGCTCGGCGAGCCACCCGGGGCTCGTGGCACTCGCGCTCGCCGACCGGTGGGACGCGATGCGCGACGCGGTGACGAGCTGGCCGGAGATCGCCGTGTACTACGCCGCGATCTCGAGTGAGGGGCGGGGTGCGGTGCGATCGATCCCCGGGTTCCGCGATCCCCTCGTGACCTACCGCTTGACGCGTCGCGACCGCATGCTGCTCGGGCGTGGCCTCGCCCGGCTGGCGCTCACCATGCTCGCCGCCGGTGCCCGGGAGGTGTATCCGTCGTTCCGCGACGCACCCGTCGTGCGACGGCCCGCCGACCTCGCCGAGCTGACCGCTCGGTTCGACGCCACGCAGGCGAGCGTCATGACCGTCCATCTGTGCTCGACGGTCCCGATGGGCGACGACCGGTCGATCGCGGCCGCCGACAGCTTCGGACGACTCCACGGGGCCGAGAACGTCCACGTGAACGACGCGTCGTTGCTGCCGGACGCACCGGGCGTCAACCCGCAGGCGTCCGTGATGGCCGTCGCCCTGCGCAACGCCCGCCACCTCGCCGCTATGGGCTACGAGGTGACGGTGAACGACCTTTCGGGCGTCGCGCTCAAGCGCGCGGTGGCA